>JAITDY010000044.1 GCA_031282325.1 Lactobacillaceae bacterium
AACCGCCAAGGCTACTTGGTTAGTAATAATTCCCGGAATATTAGCCTCAAAAACACGTCTCATATCAGCTTCATTGTCAACCGTCCAAGGTCGGATGTGTGCTTTCTTTCGCCAAAAAAGAGCTGGCTTCTTGTTTAGTATTCTAATATCTGGATGGATATAATCAAAAACACCACGTAGTTTAAACCATACCACTTTAGGCGTCATCCAAAATACAAGTGCTGCTATTTCGGCATCGGGCTTTAACTTTCTGATTATTTCTAATGATTTCAAGTTAAAACTTTGATAAATAATAGGATAATTTGGTTTGAATGTCGCAACCATATCTAAAATTTCGGATTCAATGCCAGGATACGTCACGTGATCGGTTTTAACCTCAAGTAAAAGTGTTTGATTAAATTGCTTTTCTTTTAGAAAAGTTAAAAGCTCAAATAAAGTGGGCACAGTTACGTTTGCCATTTTAGGCTCTTTATAACTACCAGCATCTAACATCTTAATTTCAGCTAGTGTCAAATCTTTGATGTATCCTGTTCCATTAGTCGTTCTATCTACTTTTTCATCATGAATAACTACTAATTTGCCGTCCAATGTTCTATGGACATCCATTTCAATCATATCAGGATGAAATGCCAAAGCGGCCTCAAATGCAGGCAATGTATTTTCTGGTGCGACTAGGCGATAGCCACGATGTGCAATAATTTCTGTCATCATTTATCCAATCTTTTTTATTTACAAATTAAAGAAAATAGTCGATAATAGTATTTAAGAAGTCTTAAGAATTTAAGGAAGTGTTTAGAATATGAAATCATTTAGATTAGGTGTTATTGTTGGCGTAATTGGTTCTGCCGTCGTTGCAGCTGGTACGGCATTGGGTTATCGCCAAACTGTTATTAAGCCACAAGAGAAAGCTGAAGAAACTTACAACCAAGTGTCAAAAGCTGCTATTCGTCGTAGCGTTGCAGCACATCAATCACGTTACTAAAAAGAACCGCTTCTCAAGCGCGGTTCTTTTTTTATTTTGTCTTTTTCCCTTCGTAACGACTGAAACCACCACGCAAGATAAAAATTTTTTCCTTAGCATATCCCTGCTTTTTAAGTGATCTGGCAACACGGACCACGTCCCGTAAATTATCATCGTAAAGAAAAATGTCACGATCCTGTCGCAATCCAGATTTACCCTGTAAAAAGTTCATGGCACTGATATTTCGTGCCCCCATAATATGCGAGCGCTTGTATGGTTCACTCTCACGCACATCAATAATTTGACCATTATCCGAATCAATTTTAGATGCAAAATCTTCAGGCTTTAAAAGTTTGCCATTTTGTTTTGCTGACAAAAAGACCCATAACCAACCGCCAAACGCAAACAAAATCCATAGCACAACAACAGTTGCAATCATCATTAAAATATTAGTCATAATACATCCTCTAAATCAATCTTATACCATTGTATCAAAAAAAGGCGCAAGCGCCTAATTAAAATAGTCGATTCAATCGATCTAGAGCATTTTTTAACATGATTGGTTCACCATGCTCTTTAAGTACGTCATTATTAACGTCGCTTAAGTTGCCATACTCAAATACAATTGCCAAACGATCTTTCATTTCTTCCCAACTTAAATCACTGTTATTTTGGGTCAACTGTAAGAAAAAAATGCTATTATAACGATACAAATCTGAAAGGAAATTGTTAGCATCAAAGTTTTTAGCAATTGCAATACCTGATTCAAAATCAAATAATTTAATTGTAATTGTCTTCGCAACGCTGCTAGAATCTTGTTTAACTAATCTAGACTTAGGTGGATTCACAGTGTGATTGACACTGCCATCATCGGATTGGCGCAATTCAGTACGACGTTCATCAGAAATATCATCAATTTCTGAATTTTTTTTATTAGCAAAATCCATAATATTATTGAGAATATCACCAACTTGATTTTCCGAATCTAATCTAGAAATAAACAATTCCAATCCATTACGATTGGGTAATATCTGGAATGAAACTTGATCGTCATCATCAAAATCATGCTCTGTATCAACTTCAGAAAGTATGTTGTAAAAGAAGGATTCGATTTTATCATGGTTGCCAAGCAATTCCATCACAGAAATACCACGATCTTCGAGATCAGAATTATTGATCATCACACGAATTGTATTTTCGTTTATACGCTCTCGTTCCATATTCACACTACCTTTCTAATTGAATTTTAAAATAATAGTTTCAAAGGACAGCGAACATTAACTCTCCTCAACAACTAAATCTTTTGCTGCTTCTTCAAAATCCGCTTTATACGTTGCACGGAAAAGTTCTCGTTGACGAACATCTCGAGGTAAGAATCGACGAATCTCATCTTCATTATAACCTACCTGTATTCTGCGGTCATCCATAATTATTGGTCGTTTCAAGAGTGAAGGATATTCAACAATTAAATCGATTAAAGTATTAATTGATATATCATCCAAGTTAACCTCTAACTTTGAGAAAATTTTGGATCGGGTCGAAATTAATTCTTCAGTACCATCTTCAGTCAAACGAAGCATTTCTTTCACCTCATTGGCGTTAATGGGGTTCTTGTTCAGATTTCTCTCAATATAAGGAATATTGTGATCTTCTAACCATTGCTTAGCTTTTCTGCAAGAGGTGCAACTAGGCGATGAAAAAAGTGTAACCATACATCGTTGCCCTCCAAATTCATAAGATATATCTATTATACCGTATTTACTTACTAAAGTACATTGAGTATAGTATAGCAAAAAGAGCAATCAATTCATCATTAGATTGCT
>JAITDY010000052.1 GCA_031282325.1 Lactobacillaceae bacterium
ATACTAGAGAAAAATGAATATAAATACACTTTTAATTTACTAGGAGCAGAATTAACTTCAATTAAAAAAGGTGAAAAAGAATTTATTTGGCAGGGAAATCCTTTAATATGGAAAAGACACGCACCAATTTTATTTCCAATTGTTGGCAAATTAAAAAATGATCAATATGAATTAAACGGAAAAACATTTTTAATGAAACAACATGGATTTGCTCGTGATTTGAATTTTTCACTTAAAGAAAAAACAAGTGATAAAATATCATTTTTGTTATCTTCGAACACGTTAACAAAAGAACAATATCCATATGATTTTAATTTTTATGTAAATTATTATATTTTAGATGATGGCTTAAAAATTGAATTTATTACGGAAAATAAAAGTAATGAAACTATGTATTATTCTGTAGGTTGGCATCCGGGTTTTAATTCTGAAAAAACTATTTTATCCTTTGAAAATAAAAAAAATAATTATTATCAATTAAAAAATCATTTAGTGGATAATGAACAAATTAGTGGTTTTTTCAAAAAAGAGGAGATTTTAAATTCAAAAGATTTTGAAAATGATGCCTTTATTTTTGAAAATTTAAATTCTTCAGTAATTTTAAACAATCAAATTAAGTTGAGTAATGACTCTCCATATTTAGGAATATGGAGTCAATATCCAAAAACAGGTAATTTTGTAGCTATCGAACCATGGTGGGGGCTTGCTGATACTATAAATTCAAATTATAATTTTAAAGAGAAAACTGGGATTATGCAGATCCCAATTAATAAAAGTGATACTCACTGTACTTATTTAACTTTTTTAAATAACCAATAATATAGTCCAAAATTAATAACTGGTTCTTCTTTTTTTATTATTCTAATAATATTTTTTCGATGGGCATATAACATAATAATTGTAGCCAAAATTGCAAAAATTCCCAAAAAATTATCGTGAATTATAAGCCATGTGTATAAGGTACCGAAAATAAAAGCAGATATAGAAGCAACACTAATTATAGAACTAATAAAAAGAGTTATCCCAAAAACTAATGCGACAATCAAAAAGAAAGTTGGATTAAAAGCAAGTACTACTCCCGCTGAGGTGGCAACAGCTTTTCCACCGTGAAAATTCAGAAAAATACTATATACATGTCCTACGACAGCAATAAAACCAAAAAATAATGATATTATTTGACCTTGAAAGTTATTTCCAAAAAAATAAAAACCAACCCAAACAGGAATCGCACCTTTTAAGATATCTAGTATCATGGTAAACAAACCAGGGATTAGTCCTAGTGTTCTAAAAGTATTTGTGGTTCCAATATTTCCGGAACCCAAATCTCTAATATTTTTGTTAAAAATTATTTTTCCAATCCAATAGCCAATCATTAACGAACCTGATAAATAAGAAAGGATTCCTAAAATTAAAAACTTCATAATTAATATTATAGTATTGAATTTTTTATGAATCTAATATATGATTAAAAACTTGTAAATAATTATGGTTAAAAAAGAATACAACAATATATCAACAATTGAAGGCTTAGCAGCAATTAGAAAACGCCCCGGGATGTACGTAGGTTCTCCTCAATCTCTTGACGGAAAAAATCCAAGTGCATTATTACAAATTGCTCAAGAGATTTTAAGTAACGCAATTGACGAAGCCTATGCTGGTTTTGGTAATGTAATTACTTTTACTATTCATGAAGATAATTCCGTAACAGTAACCGATAAGGGTCGGGGAATGCCAATGGGCAATAATTTTGATTCCGTTATCAGAGGCTTTACAGTTTTACATTCATCTGGAAAATTTGACAGCTCTAATTATGCTAGTTCGATTGGACAAAATGGAATTGGTAATAAGGCAGTAACAGCCCTTTCTAAATGGGTAAAAGTTAAAGCTACTACTGTTCATGAGTCCTATGAAATCGAATTTAATCAAGAAAACGTTGTTTCTAAAAGTAAAAAAACGGCTAAGGGTGATACAGGAACATCTGTAACGTTTTTACCAGACGACGAAATTTTCGATACTATTGTTTGGGATGATAAACCATTAATTAATAAATTAGAACAATCTGCTTTTTTAACACCCAGAGTTAAATTTATTTTTACCGATGAACGTAAAAAAAATGAAGAGGGCAATGAGTTTTATACTAAAAGTTGGTATTCAGAAAAAGGAATGCCTGATTATGTAGCATATATTGCCCAAGGAGAAGAATTAGTTTCCGGTTTAAAAGCACCAATTTCTTTTAACGATACTTATGAAAATGAGAATAGGGACGTTATCAGCGTCCAAGGAGCGCTTTTATATACCGAAAACGCTGGCGAAACTATTATTTCTTTTGCAAACGGAGCACCGACTAGTGATGGCGGTCCACACGAAGATGGAGCTAAAATAGCTATTTCTAAAGCTTTTATCGATTTTGCTAAGGATAAAAAATTAATTAACGGTAATAAAACATTAGATGCTAGCGATACTAGAGATGGTATGATTTTAGCTTTATTGGTAAAAATTCCTGAAAATATTTTAATGTTTGAGAGTCAATCTAAAACCAAGCTTGCAACTGTTGCCTCCAAAGAAGCTACAAGAAAAGTAATGTATGATGCATTAACAGCTTGGCTATACGATAATGAAAAGTCGGCCAAAAAAATTATTGAAAAAATGATGGAAGCTCGAGATGCACGAGAAGCAGCGGTTCAAGCTAGAAAAGTTGCAAAAGCGGCTCGAGACACCAAAAATGGTGGCGGTAAATTATTTGTTTCAAGTAAATTAATGCCAGCGTCAAGCAAAAATAGAGATGAACGCGAACTTTATATTGTGGAAGGAGATTCGGCTGGTGGTGCTACTAAAAAGGCTCGTAATCCTAAAACACAAGCTATTTTCCCAATCAGGGGGAAGTTATTAAATACTCAAAACGAAAAACTAACAAGAATTTTAGCGAATGAAGAAATTTCTACAATTGCTTCTGTTTTAGGAGCTGGGATAGGCCCGGCTTTTGATTTAAAAGATATTCAATATGATAAAGTA
>JAITDY010000055.1 GCA_031282325.1 Lactobacillaceae bacterium
GCTTCCTTTAATGACAATGAAACCTTAAACGTCGTTCAAGATGATGGACATGAGTTACTTCAATTTAATAATGCAATTATTGCTACGGGTTCTAGTCCGATTGAAATACCAACTTTGGCTTTTGGTGGAAGAGTTATTGATTCCACTGGTACTTTGAATCTACCAGAAATTCCAAAAAAATTAATTATCGTTGGCGGTGGCGTTATTGGTTCGGAATTAGGTGGAGCTTATCAAAATTTAGGAAGTCAGGTTACTATCATAGAAGGTATGGATCATATTTTAAATGGATTTGATGCTGAACTTACTAAGCCAGTTATTGATGATTTCTTAAAAAATGGTGGTAATATCGTTACTTCTGCAAAAGCTCAAAGTGTTACACAAAGTAATGAGGATGTTACGTTAACGTATGAAATTAATGGAAAGCAACAAACGATAACCGGTGACTATTTATTAGTAGCTGTTGGCCGAAGGGCGAATACTAAAACGCTTGGATTGAATAATACTGATGTGCATACCGATGAACGTGGGTTGATTTCAGTAGGTGATAGCATGCAAACAAATGTGCCACATATTTATGCAATTGGGGATGTTACTAATGGTCCGCAGCTAGCACATAAAGCCAGTTTTCAAGCTAAAATTGCTGCTGCGGCTATATCTGGAGATGCCAATGCTTTAGATATGAACTATTCATTGCCAGCCGTTGCATATACAAATTATGAATTAGCCACAACAGGGGAAACACTAGAAACGGTTGCAGAAAAAAAATTAGACGTATTAATTTCTAAGTTTCCATTTGCAGCGAATGGACGTGCAATTTCTATCGATGAAGCAGTTGGTTTTATACGACTAATTAGTGATAAAAAAACTAAAGCCTTATTAGGAGCTCAAATTGTAGGCCCGGGTGCTTCGGATCTGATTTCTGAATTGTCACTTGCTATTGAAAATGGTCTATCGACAGTTGATATTTCGCTAACGATTCATCCTCATCCCACTTTGGGCGAGGCAATTATGGATGCTGCTGAACTCGCTGATGGTCTACCTATTCATATTTAATGTTGAGATGAATAATCTAATTATTATTAAATACTGATATTTTTCGTCAGTCGACAACGGAGGTTATTTTTGGCAAAATTTTATACAAATGATAATGTAGCTTTGGATTATAACGTGTATGGGGAAGGACCAGCAATTATTTTAATTGCTGGCTATTCTGGCAATCAATCTACCTGGACAGCGCAAATTACCCCGCTTTTAGAGGCTGGGCTGAAAGTGATTACTTATGATCGACGAAATCATGGATTAAGCCAAAGTGTGGATTATGGCATGCGAATCTCAAGACATGGGCAAGATTTATTTGAACTTATATCTAAACTTAAAATAAAAAAACCAATTTTATTGGGGCATTCAATGGGTGCTAGTACGATTTTTTCTTATCTGTCTCTTTATGGTGATAGCAATATTCAAGCAATAATCACTGAAGACCAATCGCCTAAAACCTTAAAAGATAATGATTGGCCCTATGGTGTCTTTGATTCTGATTTATCAAATCTTGATACAGCAATATATAAAATTACTCATACTAAATTAACTAAATTAAAATTATCTGAAAAAATTAAAAGTGTAATATCTGCTAATTATAAAGTTTTTAATTTTCAATATAATCAGCCACTTTTATTTGATAGTTTAATTCAAGATTGGACAGATATTGTTTCCTTAGAGAGGGTAGAACATTTGTTTATTGCCGGCGGACAATCACCCTTATGGCCGATTGGATATAATGATGCAATTGCTCGATTAGCAAAATATGGAAGCGCTATAACAATTAATGAGGCAGGACATATTCCTCATCTAGAAGCACCAGATGAATTTAATCGAGAAATTATTAATTTTATTAAGTCTGTAGTGTAGCATGATTTTTAAATTATTTTATGAAATAGTTGCATTAAATGAAAAAATTAGGTATTATTATCTAAGTTGTTTTTATAAGGAGGACGCTATGGCTAAAGACGCAATTACTGGCGCACGCACACGTTTTGGAAACCAACGTTCACACGCCTTGAACTCAAGTCGTCGTTCGTGGAAACCAAATCTTCAAAAAGTAAATGTAAAGATTAATGGATCTGCTCCCAAAAAAGTTTACCTTACTGCAAGGACTTTGAAAGCAGGCCTAAAAAACGGTTCAATCGAGCGTGTTTAATATAAAATCGCTAATTAATTAGCGATTTTTTTATTGTTTGATTCAACAATCTTTTTTATTGGTAAAATAGAATTTAGATATTTTGAAAAATAATAAGTTGGTGTAAATATGACTTTAAAGATGAAAACAAAAAATGGGACCTTATCAATCGATGATGATGTAATTGCTATTGTAGTAGGTAGCGCTGCAAGTGAAAGTTTTGGAGTTGTTGGCATGGCTTCAAAAACTATTTCTGATGCTGCTAATCAAGTTTTAAATCGTCCAAATTTTGCAAAGGGAATTACTCTAAAAGAAGACGGTGATTTATTAATTGTAGATGTACATATCATCGTTTCATATGGAACTAAATTAACTGAGGTTTCTAAATCGGTTAAAAAACAAGTAATTTATGCCTTAGAAAAACAACTTGGCATTGTTATAAAAAAAGTTAACGTTATTATTGAAGGCGTTTTAGCATAACTCTTAAAAATAAAGGAAAGTGACTTATACAAATGGAAACGATTACTAATATTGAATTTGTAAAAATGGTTAATGCAGCCGTTTCAATCTTAACTAAAAATACAGAACATATAAATAAACTAAATGTCTTTCCGGTGCCTGATGGAGATACTGGAACGAATATGAGCATGTCGATGCAAACTGGTGCTGAATATGTTGCTAATTTAAATTCTACGAGTGTTAGTGAATTAGCGACAGCTGCTTCAAAAGGCTTATTAATGGGAGCACGTGGGAATTCAGGGGTCATTTTGTCTCAAATTTTTCGAGGTTTTTCTAAGAGTATAGAAGGACTAAAAGAATTAAATGCAATTCAATATGCAAAAGCCTTAAACGATGCTAAAGATATGGCGTATAAGGCAGTAATGAAGCCTACAGAAGGAACAATTTTAACAGTTATCCGGTTGTCAGCTGAAGCTGCTTATAAAGTAGCTGAGAATACTAACGATATTGAAGAAGTGGCAAAAGTGACTTTTGAAGAAGCTAAAAAAGCGCTTGCGCTAACTCCAGATTTATTACCAGTTTTAAAAGAAGTAGGAGTTGTAGATTCCGGTGGTCAAGGACTGGTTTACGTTTTTCAAGCATTTTATGAAGTATTAAGCGGAAAAATAGCAGATGAAGATATTCAAATCGACACTGTTAATGATGCTAATTTCGATCAAACTAGTAGGGAATTTGATGCGCAAGTGTCAATTAATCCCGAGGATATCCAATTTGGCTACTGCACAACTATTTTATTAGAAACTGGCAAAGGAACTACGTTTAATAAAAAATGGGACTATGATAAATTCTATGATCGTTTATCTAAATTAGGGGATTCTTTGTTAGTCTTACAAGATGAGAATATGGTTAAAGCCCATGTTCACGTTGAAGATCCGGGGAAAGTACTTTCTATAGCTACTGAATACGGTTCAATTGCATCTGTCAAAATCGATAATATGCGAGATCAACAACAAGCTGTAATTGATCGAGTTAATCGAGAAAAAGCCGAATTACAAAAAAACATTCCTGAAACTGCTGTTATTGCAGTAGCAGGTGGAGATGGGCTAGTGGAATTGTTTACATCTATGGGGGCAACTGATGTTATTGCTGGTGGACAAACTATGAATCCTTCTACCCAAGATATATTAACTGCAATTGAAAATTCTAAAGCTAAACAAGCAATTATATTACCCAATAATTCTAATATCTTTATGTCTGCTTCTCAAGCTGCAGATATGGCTGAAATTCCAGTTGAAGTGATTAAAACTCGCACTATCCAGCAAGGATTATCATCGTTGCTCGGGTTAAATCCAGAAAGTAAATTAGATGAAAATGTAAAATCGATGACCGATAGTGCTTCATTAGTTAAATCGATTGAATTAACTCAAGCGATTCGTGACACTAATTTAGATGGTCGTGAAATAAAAAATAATGATTATATTGCTATTGCTGATGGTTCTATAATTTCTAACGGAAATAAAGCTAAAGACGTCATATATAACGCTTTAGAAAAAACTATTAGCGATGAAGATGCCATTGTGACTATAATTTATGGTGCTGGCGTTAAAGAAAAAACAGCTAATCAATTAGCTAGTCATTTAGAAAAAAAATATCCTGATATTGAAACTGAAGTTCATTATGGCGGGCAAAGCTTATATCCATTATTAATTTCAATTGAATAATAAATGTATTAAAAAAACTTATGAATTTTATATGAAAATCTTGTGAAATAATTTTTTACAAGATTTTTTATTAGCTTTTACATTCTATAATATATGTAGAAGTTATGTTAAAAAAACAGATAATTAAAAATATTTTGTTAATTTCAAATGCAGCTATTGCATCAGTTTTTTTAATACCAAATAACGTATTTGCTAATGCTATTGTTTCTCCTACTGAAAGCCAATATAAAGTTGCAACACAATCAACGCAAGCGTTGCCAAATGAAGATTTAAATCAAGAAACATCTAGTCAAATCTTAAATAATGAAAATAATGAAAATAATGAAAATAATGAAAATAATGACCCAAGTACAATCAAACCGAATCAAATTGTATCATCAGACTTAAAAGATAAGGCATCCGTTTTAGAAGTTCAAGCTTGTTTAGAAGACTTAGTTAAAAGTAATCTAAAACAAAGTTATCCAAATGTAGCAAAAGATGATAAAAATGAAGATTTAGATTTTAGAAATTCTTCATCAACTTTGGAATTTCCAATCATTAATAATGATTCCCAGACCGTCTTGAATGATTCGTTAAACAACGAAAACGATAACGTTTCTACGAATAAAATAGCTTGGCCGGGTTCAAAAGAGCAAGAAGTACCGATATATGAAATTAATAATTATGAACCGAATATTTCAAACAGTGAAGAAACCGATTTAAAAATACCAGAAATAGTTGATTTTGTTAATCCAGTGCAACAAGTAGCGAATACTGCACAAGATATTGTTAATTTCGTTGCTGGAGTAACCACTACTCCTAAAACTCAAACAGAGAATACTAATAGTACAACAGCTAATGTCACTTCAAATGCTTTTGCTCCAGTATATTCTAAAACGGATAAGTCATTTTTTCAGAATTGGAAATTAGTAGAAAAAGCTGCAGTAGTTTCGATAGCTTTAATATCGATTTTTCAAATCATAAGTGTAGCTCGTTACTTAATTCAAAGTAAAATGAAAAACTAGTTTGTTATAAGCTAGTTTTTTTATTATGATTAACGTAGTGACTTTAATTGATTCAATTGAAAATATTCCAGGAATTGGAGAAAAAAGACTGTCGGCATTAAATGATTTAGGGATATTTAATATTGAAGATTTATTAACTTATTATCCTCGAAGATACGAAGATATGTCAGTTCAAATACCAAGCACAAGTATTGATGGCCAAAAAGTAGCTTTTAGAGGTAATGTAGTTTCAATCCCTAGTTTCCGTTTTTTTGGCGCACACAAATCTATATTAACTTTTAAAATGAAAATTAATTTAGATGTAATTTCTGTAACTTTTTTTAATCAACCATGGTTAAAAAATCAAATTGAAACAAACAAAGAGTTGATAATTTTTGGTGTTTACAACAAAAATAAACAAGAATTAAATGGACAAAAAATTTTAAATGACGCCGCTAACACCCTTCAAGGCTATTACCCAGTTTCGAAAGATATTCAGCAAAAAACTTTAATTCAAATTATTCAAAATGCATATGCCTTGTATAAAAATGATATTGTGAATATTATTCCTGAAAATATTGCAAAAACTTTCAATATTCTACCTAGACAAAAAATAATTGAAAATTTACATTTTCCTAAGACGATGTTGGATTCATCGAACGCTCGAAAAAGCGCAACCTTTGAAGAATTTTTTCTTTTTCAAATACGACTTCAAATTTTGAAATATTCAGATAAAACTAATTTTGGGCGATCAATTTCTATCAATACAAAAATAGTAAATGATTTTATAAAAACACTCCCATATAAATTAACAAGCGCGCAACAAAAAGTAATTAATGAAATAATTACTGATGTTAAAGCTCCAATTCATATGAATAGACTATTACAAGGCGATGTTGGTTCCGGAAAAACAGTGGTTGCTGCAAGTGTTATTTTTGGAGTTATCGAGGCTGGATACCAAGCTGCGGTAATGGCACCCACTGAAATTTTAGCTAGACAGCACGCTTATAATATTTCTAAATTATATGCTGATGCTGGACAAAATATTAGGGTTGAATTATTAACTTCTTCGGTAAAAAAAAGTATTAGAAATCAAATTTTAGAAGATCTAGTTAATGGAAAAATTGATTTATTAATTGGTACGCATTCATTAATTCAAAAAGATGTTCTTTGGTACAAGTTAGGGATCGCAGTGATTGATGAACAGCATCGTTTCGGAGTAAAACAAAGAGCTATTTTAAGAGAACAGGGAGAAAATCCAGATATTTTATCGATGACAGCAACACCAATTCCTAGAACCCTAGCTATTACAGCGTATGGCGAAATGGATGTGAGTACGATTAATGAATTACCATCTGGAAGAAAAAAAATTAAAACCTATCGGGCCTCTTTTAATGAATTAGAACAGATTTATAGTTGGGTTCATCAATTAATATTACAAGGAAACAAAGCATATGTAGTTACACCTTTAATTGAAGAATCAGATAGTCTAGACATACAAAATGCGGAAATGGCTTTTGAAGAAATTAAAAATAGTTTCCCCGATATCAAAATAGGATTATTGCATGGGAAAGTTCCCAGTGAAGAAAAAAATAAAATTCTAACCGATTTTAAAAATGGAAAAATTGATCTATTAGTATCTACTACAGTAGTTGAGGTTGGGGTTGACAATCCAAATGCAACAATCATTATAATTCTTGATGCGGATAGATTCGGTTTATCGCAATTACATCAATTAAGAGGTCGCGTAGGACGAAACGACAAGCAAAGCTATACAGTATTAGTAGCAGATCCAAAGACTGAATATGGAGTGCAAAGATTAAATGCTTTAGTAGCATCTACTGACGGATTTGAACTTGCACAAAAAGATTTAGAATTACGTGGGCCTGGTGATGTAATTGGGATTAAGCAGTCTGGGGTCCCAGACTTTGCGGTTGGAAATCCAATTAAAGATGCTCAAATTATGGAAGACGCCCAACAATCCGCAATTGAGTTAGTCAACACTAAAAATTGGGAAGATAATAAAATCAATAAAGAATTGGTAAAATATTTATCAGAAACAATGCAAAGATATAAGGACTTTGATTAAAAATGACGAAAAATAAATTTACAATTGCAATTGATGCAATGGGCGGAGACTTTGCCCCAAAAGAAATTGTTAAAGGAACAATAGCCGCTGCTAAAAAATTTCCAGAATTAAATTTTAAATTATATGGACAATCTGAGAAAGTGATTGAGTTTTTAACTGATGATTTATCAAATATAGAAGTAATCGATGCTAGAGAGATTATTGAAATGGGTGAAGAACCAGTTAAGGCTATGCGTACAAAAAAAGATTCCTCGCTTGTAAGGGCAGCTACTGATGTTAAAAACGGAAACGCAGATGCATTGTTTTCAGCGGGGAATACTGGAGCATTGTTATCGAGTGCGATATTTATAATCGGTAGAATAAAAGGGGTTTTACGTCCGGCATTGCTAACAACATTGCCATCAGTAAAACAACCTGATAAACAATGGGTATTAATGGATGTCGGAGCAAACGCTGAAAGTAAATCTATTTATTTATATCAATTTGGAATCTTAGCCAACTTTTATGCAGAAAAAATTTTAAAATATAAAAAGCCAATCGTTAAATTACTGAATAATGGTAGTGAAGAAGATAAGGGGGATCAGGTTCATAAAGAAGCCTATCAATTATTGAAAAAATCATTACTTAATTTTCAAGGCAATATAGAAGCTAGAGAACTTTTGGAAGGTCAAGCTGATATTGTTGTTGCAGATGGATTTTCTGGAAACGCTGCTTTAAAAGCAACTGAGGGTACGGCTTTGGCAATATTTAGCTCATTAAGTAGAGTAATTAAAAACGGTAATTTTAAAACCAAAATTGGTGGTTTATTATTAAAACCAGCGCTAAAAGAATTTGCTAAAGTTCTAGATTATAACAATGCAGGTGGCGCTGTAATTTTAGGGGTGAATGCCCCGGTAGTTAAAACACATGGTTCCGCGAAATCAATTGCTGTGACGAATACTATTGCACAATTAAAAGAAATGTTAGATACTAATCTAGTTAAAGATGTTACGAAATATGTTGAAAAACATGAAGAAGAATTTAATGTAAAGGTAGAAGACAATGGCAGAAACTAAAGAAAAAATTTATAAGGAACTTACAGAAGAAATTTCAAAACGATTTTCAATTCCTAAATCTAAAATTACTCCTGAATTAAATTTCGTGACTGATGTGAATGCAGATTCTATTGATTTTGTGGAACTAGTTTTGGAATTAGAAGATAAATACGATGTTGAAATTCCTGATGAGGAAGCAGAAAAATTGATTACCTTACAACAAACGGTTGATTATATCTACGAACAAACAAATTAAAACACAAAAACTGCTTTATTTAAATAAAGCAGTTTTTTATTTAATAAATTTTATTTTGTATTAAATCCAATCAACCTACTTTGTTATAATTTATAGTGATTATGTCCGATGTAATAAGTGGTTTAAAAAGAGATTTTGATATATCTTTTAAAGATGTTCATTTATTAAATGAAGCTTTTACTCATGGTACTTACCTACATGAGAACCTACATGATAAAGGTAGGGATTATCAAAGATTAGAATTTTTAGGTGACTCAGTTATGCAATTAATGGTTGCAGATTTTTTATATAGAGATTTTTCTAATTGGAACGAAGGACAACTAACAGAAGCCCGTATTTCAATGGTTCAAAGTAAATCTTTTTCTCATTTTGCTAGATTGGCTCATTTTGATGAATATATATTATTAAGTAAATCTTCTAAAAAACAGAAATTAAATGATAATGATAATTTATTAGAAGATATTTTTGAGTCATTTATTGCTGCATTGTATATCGATCAAGGAATTCCGGCTGTTAGAAAGTTTCTCGATAAAACACTGTTTAAAGCTTTTAATGAAGGTTATTTTAATCAATTTGTGAATTACAAATCTAAATTGCAAGAATTAGTTCAACAGGTTGGCAAAGTTGAAATTAAATATGTTGTCACTAATCAAGACAGCATTAATGAAGAAGAACCTTATTACGAAGTTGATGTATTGATAAATGGAATAAAAAACGGTAGCGGAAGCGGACGTTCAATTAAAGAGGCAGAAAAAATAGCTGCACAAAATGCATATAAGGAATTAAGTGATTTATGAAATTAAAATCAATTGAAATTAATGGTTTTAAATCATTTGCTGAAAAAACTAAAATTGATTTCATGCCCGGAATGACCGGTGTTGTGGGACCCAATGGATCTGGGAAATCTAATATTATTGAAGCAATTCGCTGGGTTATGGGCGAACAGTCTGCCAAAGGACTACGTGGGGATAAAATGTCCGACGTTATATTTGGTGGTTCTAAAAATAGAAATGCGATGTCTAGAGCTAGTGTAACAATGATAATTGATAATCAAGATCATTTTTTAAAAACCGATTTTACTGAGATATCAATTTCTAGACGTTTATACCGAAATGGAGATTCAGAATATTTAATTAACGGAATTAAATCCCGTTTAAAGGACATCACAGATTTATTTGTCGATACCGGACTAGGTAGAGAAAGTTTTTCGATAATTAACCAAGGAAAAGTAGAATCTATTTTTAATGCTAAACCAGAAGAACGTCGTACAATTATTGAAGATGTTGCTGGCGTCTTTAAATATAAGCAAAATAAAATAAAAACAGAAAATGAATTATCGATTACTTCTGATAACTTAGCTCGCGTAACAGATATTATTTCAGAGATAGAATCACGATTAGAACCGTTAAAAATTCAAGCCCAAGAAGCACAAGAATTTTCAGATTTACAAAGGCAATACGATCAATTAAATCTAGTTAAATTTTTACGTGAACAAAAATCAATTTTAAAAGAAATATCTGAATTAAATAGTAATCGTTTAAATATAGAATCGCAAAGTAAAACTATCGATGAACAAATTAATGAAATAATTAATAATGTTAGTACAAAACAAATTAATATATCTGAGTTAGAAAAGCAAATTAGCGATCTATCTTCTGAAATTGAAAATTTAACAGTTGAAATAGAAAGAACACGTGGAGAGAATAAACTCCAAAATAATCAACTTGAAAATTTATCTAACAATAAAAAAAGATTAGACACATTAATTAAAGAAAATAATTTGCAAATTACCACATTAAATAATAATATTAGTGAATTAGAACAAAAAAAACAAAGTGTTGAAAACGAATTTAATCGATTACAAAATGATGTTGATGGCATATATGAACAATTAAAGAAAAAAGATCAATTGTCCAACAAAGACCAATTAGAATCATTGCGTGAAGAATATATACAAACATTAATAGATATTTCTAATTTAGAAAATAAAATTACAAGTCTTCAAAAAGATACACAAAGGATAACTCATCGTCATGAAAATTTAGATGAAAATAATCATTTAATTAAAAAAGAAATTGAAGATAAAAAAGAGGAATTAAGACATCAATATGGAAATATAGATGACAATTCATATCAACAAATTGAGTTGAATAATCAATCAATCCTAGAATCCTTAAATAACGCTAAAAAGCAATTAGATAATTTAAATACTAATCATTTACGATTATTAAATAATTTCAATCAGAATAAATCACGTTTTGAGTCTTTACAAAATTCAACCGAAAATAGCGATTATTATTTTGGTGTGCGTAATGTTTTAAATGCAAAAGCCCAATTTCCAGGTTTATTTGGAACGGTCGCAGAACTTATATCAGTTGGTGATGAGAATGTTTTAGCAGTTCAAACAGCTTTAGGAGCTGCTTTGCAAAATATCATCGTTGATTCTCAACAAACCGCTAAAAAGGCGATTGATTATTTAACTCAGAGAAAATTAGGTCGTGTAACATTTTTGCCGATTGATAATATTTTGTCCAGAAGGATACCAGATGATGTGTTAATAACCTTAAAAAATACAAGTGGTTTTGTGGGAATAGCTAGTAAATTAATTAAATTTGATTCTAAATTTTCAAATATTTTTGAGAATTTATTAGGAATGTTAATCGTGGCAGATAATTTAGAGAATGCTTTTAATATTTCTAAAATAACAGCTCGAAGATATCAAGTTGTAACTTTACGTGGGGAAATAATTCGAGCTGGTGGAGCAATTACAGGCGGTGCCGATAATAATAAAACCGGTATTTTGGCTAAATTTAATGAAATAGAACAATTAAAAGAACTTGTTAAACAAAATGCGAATGATTTAGAAGATTCAAAAAAAATAATTGATAACTTACAAAAGCAGATAAAAAAAGAAGAACAAGATTATGTTGTAGTAAGAAATCAATTAGTAGCTCAAAAAGAACAAACGCAATTATCGATTGGTGGTAAAAAAATTCTTGAAGATAAAATCCAATCATTAAAACAAACTGTCAATATTAATGAAAAAGAAACTGTTAATTTAAAAAATGAAATCAAAATTAATCAGCAAAACATCATTGATGCACAATCTAATTTAGAAATTATTTCTAATCAGTCAGAAAAGAAATTAGATCAAATACATCAATTAGAAATATCAGTTGCTAATAATACACAAGAAAGTTCTAAGCAAGGCGAAGAACTTTCTCAAAAACGAGAAGAACTTGCTGAAAAAAGAGTTATATTACAGAATATAAATTCGCAAATTTCTGAAAAACAAAATAATTTAAGTCAAATAAAATCTATTCAAACAGAAAGTCAATTTGAGCTTGAAAAAATTAGTGCTCAAATTAATGATTTAGAGCAACAGATGAAAAATAGTTCTGAAGTAGACTTAGATAATTCTAATTTAGAAGAAATGATTATTAAAAGAAATTCTTTAATGGAAATAATTTCGTCTGAAAGAGAAAAATATTCTGAGAATTTGTCAAAACAAAATCAATTACAGGATCAATTTAGAAAAGTAACTGATTCGTTAAATAAAGTAGATATTAAAATATCTTCGTTAAAAACTAAATTAGAGCAGGTCGAGGTCAATCTTCATCAAATTGATTATGATAAAGAATTTAATATTGATTTATTAGAAGACAGAGAATTAATTGATATTGCTCAATCCGTAAATCAATTAAAAAATCAAATGGGAAATTACACTCATGTTAATTTAGGGGCAATTGATGAATTAGCGATCGTTAGTGAAAGATTTGACTTCTTAAATAAACAAAAAGAAGATTTAGTTAATTCATCTAATGATCTTTTACTAGCAATTTCTGAATTGGATAAGGAAGTTGTAACTAAATTTGGCGATACCTTTAATAAAGTAGCTTCTGAATTTAAGAAAACTTTCGTTAAGCTTTTTGGAGGGGGTAGTGCTTCTCTAGAACTAAGCGAACCAAACGATTTATTGAATACTGGAATAGAAATCAAAGTACAGCCTCCGGGCAAAAAAGCTCGTAATCTTTCTTTGCTTTCAGGAGGAGAAAAAGCGTTAACGGCTATTGCGCTATTGCTAGCAATTTTATTGGTAAATCCAGTTCCATTTGCAATTTTAGATGAAACTGAAGCTGCATTGGATGAAAGTAATGTTGATAATTTTGGTAAGTTTATCGCTGAATTTGGTAAGCAAACCCAATTTATTGTTATTACGCATAGAAAACCAACGATGAAATATGCAAATGTTTTATATGGCGTTACTATGCAAGAACCAGGAGTATCAACAATGGTAAGCGTTTCATTAGACGAGGTAAAAGACTAAAATGGGATTATTTGATTCTTTAAGAAAAAAGAAAAAGCAAGAAGATTCTGTTCAAGAAGATTCTGTTGTAGAAAAAAAACAAAGTGTTTTTGAGAAAATCAAAGATGTTTTAGAAGTTGATTTAGGTACAGTAGAAGACTATAAAACAGTTCCTAATAATGTGGATGAATTAAAAGAAGATGTTTATCAAAAAGGGCTTGAAAAATCTAGATCTAATTTTTCGAATCAGGTTAATAAATTATTGGCCAATTTTAGAACAGTCGATGAAACTTTTTTTGAAGATTTAGAAGATACTTTAATTTCATCGGATGTTGGTTTTGAAATGGCAATGAAAATTTCAGATCAACTTCGTAATGAAGCTCGCTTTATAAATATTAAAACAAAAGCTGATGCAAAAAATATGATTTTAGAAAAACTCACACAAGTGTATGAAAATTCTGGTAACGATGAAGATATTAAAATGAATTTTTCAAGCAAGGGAGTAACTGTCTTTTTATTTGTAGGCGTTAATGGGGTTGGAAAAACAACGACAATTGGAAAACTATCTAATTTATATAAACAGCAAGGTAAAAAAGTTTTGTTAGCAGCTGCAGATACCTTTAGAGCAGGAGCCACCGAGCAATTAGTTCAATGGGCAAAAAAAAGCGATGTGGATATAGTAACCGGAAAAGAAAAATCCGATCCAGCATCAGTAGTATTTGATGCTGTTATAAAGGCTAAAAAAAATAATTATGATATTTTGCTAGTTGATACTGCTGGCCGTTTACAAAATAATGTCAATTTAATGAAGGAATTAGAGAAAATGAAAAACATTATTTCTCGAGAATTACCAGAACAGCCCTCAGAAGTTCTTTTGGTATTAGATTCCACAACTGGACAAAACGCAGTCAATCAAGCTAAATTATTTAAAGATTCATCTGATGTTACTGGTATTATTCTGACTAAATTAGATGGCACTGCAAAAGGAGGGATTGTCCTTGCTATTCGAGAAGAATTATCCTTACCAGTAAAATTAATTGGCTTAGGCGAAAAAATTACTGATTTAAAAGAATTTAATTCTGAAGAATTTATTTATGGATTATTTAAGGATTTAATTGAAGCATAATGGAATTAGAAGATAAACAAGAAATAATATCTTTGTTAAGTTTTTATGAACCTTTGCTGTCCAAAAAAGCGAATCAATATTTAGAAAGTTACTTCATTGATGACCTATCAATGATAGAAATTGCTGAAAATGCTGGTGTCACCAAACAAGCAATTAGTGACAGAATTAAAAGAGCAATTAAGGAATTAAATAAATTTGAAAACAAATTAGGCTTAAAAAGAAAATTTGTTGCGAGAATCAAAATAGAAAAAGAAATTTTAAAAACTGGTAATTTGAAATTACTAGAAAAATTAATTGAAGTCGAGGAACAATAATGGCATTTGAAAATTTATCATCTAGAATACAAGGCGCCTTAAAAAATTTAAGCGGTAAGGCAAAAGTCGGTGAAAACGATTTAGACTTAACTTTACGCGAAATAAGATTAGCTTTATTAGAGGCCGACGTTAATTTACAAACTGCACGTTCTTTTATAACAAGTGTTCGAACTAAGGCCTTAGGAGCTAAAGTTTTAGATGGGCTAAATCCATCAGAACAAGTTATTAAAATTGTTAATGACGAATTAATTTCTTTAATGGGCGAAGAAGCAGTTCCTTTAAATAAATCAGATAAAATACCAACCATTATAATGATGGTTGGTTTACAGGGTGCTGGAAAAACTACAACCGTTGCAAAATTAGCAAATAAATTAAAAAAGGAAGAAAATGCCAGGCCATTATTGATTGCTGCTGATATTTATCGTCCGGCAGCTATTGAACAATTAAAGGTATTAGGTAAAAGTCTTGACGTTCCAGTTTTTGATTTAGGAACCGAAGTAAACCCAAGGGATATTGTTAATCAAGGAATTAAGGAAGCTCAAAAAAATAAAAATGATTATATTTTCATTGATACTGCTGGACGTTTACAAATCGATGAAGAATTAATGCAAGAGTTAAAGGATATTTCAGATATTGCAAAACCAAATGAAATTCTTTTAACCGTTGACGCAATGACGGGACAAAATGCAACTGCTACTGCTAAAGGCTTTAATGATTCTTTAAATATTACTGGAATTGTTTTAACTAAATTAGATGGTGATACTCGAGGTGGGGCTGCTCTTTCAATTAGAGAAGTTACTGGTAAACCAATCAAATTTGTTGGTGAAGGTGAAAAAGTTGATAATTTAGATGTTTTTTATCCAGATAGAATTGCGAGCCGAATTTTAGGTATGGGAGATGTCCTTACTTTAATTGAAAAGGCGCAAACTGATTTGGATGAAAAACAAGCTGCTGATCAGTTAGAAAAATTACGTCAAAACACATTTGATTTTGATGATTTTCTAGATCAATTAAAACAAGTTCAAAATATGGGACCAATTGAGGATATGTTAAAGATGTTGCCTGGAATGGCTAATAATCCGGCCTTAGCTAATATTTCGATTGATCCTAAAGAATTTGCTCATATGCAAGCAATTGTTCAATCCATGACTAAATCAGAACGTCAAGATCCAAATTTATTGTCTCCATCGCGGCGCCGTAGAATTGCATCTGGTTCTGGTCGATCGGTGATTGAAGTTAATAAGTTAATTAAGCAATTTATTCAAATGCGTGACATGATGCATAAATTTACTAATGGAAAAGGTAAGTTACCAGCTGGAATGGAAAACATGTTGGGTGATGTTGACTCTAGCCAATTATCAGACATGTTTTCAGGTTCAGGATTGCCATCCATGAATGCTGGCGGGGGTATTGGCGGTAAGGTTGCAGATTTAGCTATGAAACGTGCTTGGAAAAAAATTCAAAAAAATAAGAAGAAGAGAAAGAAGTAGAGGCTTCTTTTTTATTAATTCTGTTTTAATTATCAAAAATTATAAATGAAATTAATCGATATAAAATATGAATAAAAAAATATATACAATTTTAGAATTTGATAAAATTAAAAATTTGCTATCTAATAAGGCAGTAACTCAAAGAGGAAAGGAACTAGCTGAACAATTAGAAGCGCAGAGTGATTCTAAAAAAGTCGAAAAGCTTTTAAACCAAACGGAATCACTCATTAAAATTGATCGATTGCGGGGTGGGCTACCGATAGATAGAATTGATGATTTGTCCAATGTCTTTAAGAGATTAAAACTTAAAGCTACTTTGTCATCGACTGAGTTAAGTTTTTTAAAACCGAATTTTAATAGTGTCAATAAAATAATTAGTTTTTATGAATCTATTAGGTTAGAAAAATGGTTTTATGAATTGAATGATGTTACGGAATTAGTTGATAAGTTAACTGATTTTACGTCAATTGCAAATAAGATAGATATGACTGTTGATGATAATGGAAATATTTTAAATTCTGCTAGCGTTAACCTCAATAATATTCGTCGAAAAATTAATGCCTTGCAAGATGCAATAAAAGAAACATTAAATAAAATTGTTCGTGGATCGCAATCTAAGTTTTTATCAGATACCAATATTACGGTGCGTGATGGTGTTTTTGTATTACAGGTAAAGTCTGAAAATAGAACCAAATTTGGTGGTGTTGTTCATGATCAATCTCAAAGTGGACAAACACTATATATCGAGCCAAAATCGGTTTTATCAATGAATGATGATATACATGAATTGCAAATACAAGAAACTAGAGAGATTAATAAAATATTATTTGAAATTTCAAATGAATTAGCAAACGAATTACAAACTATTATTAATAATAATGAAATTATCGCTCTCTTAGATTTAATTCAAGCTAAGGCTAAGCTAGCTAAAAGTATGGATGCAAATAAGCCTTCCCTTTCAAAGAATAAAGTTATCTCATTAAAAAAGGCAAGACATCCTTTAATTGAAAAAAAAATTGCTATCGCAAATACGATTGAAATAGGTGACGGTTTTTCTTCGTTAGTTATTACTGGACCCAATACTGGCGGGAAGACCATTTTAATGAAAACACTTGGAATATTACAATTAATGGCACAAAGTGGCATGTATATTACTGCTAGTGAAGATTCAGTTGTATATAATTTTTCAGAAATTCTAGCAGATATTGGCGACGAACAAAGTCTAGAACAAAATTTATCGACTTTTTCTTCACACATCGTTAACATTAAAAATATTTTAAAAATAGTTAATCAAGATTCACTTGTTTTGTTAGATGAACTAGGAGCTGGAACCGATCCTAAAGAAGGGGCCGCCTTAGCTATGGCGATTACGCAAAGAATTAATGAAATTGGAGCATTAAGTTTAATTACAACTCATTATCCAGAATTAAAACTTTTTGCAGATAATCAACCATTTGCTAAAAATGCATCAATGGAATTTAATAACGAAACTTTACAACCCACATATAAGTTATTGGTTGGAATCCCGGGACAATCTAATGCCTTATTTATTGCAAAAAAAATTGGATTAGATTCACAGTTGATTGATCAAGCTAACTCATATATAGATCCAAAAAGCCAAAAAATTAATAATTTGATTGTCGATTTAGTTAAGCAACAACAAGAAGTCGAACAAAAAAATAATGAATTATCATTTAAAATAAACGATGTTCATCAAAAAGAAAATGATTTAATTAATCAGCTTAATAAAATCGAGATTATAAAAAATAAAGAAATTCTCGATGCGAAAAATACAGCAAATAATATTATTAGTAGTTCTAAAAAAACAGCTGAAAAAATTGTTGCTGAAATTCGAAGCGAAAGATTAAAATTAGGCAAAAAAGATGAAGCTAAAAATGAACAACAATTACAGTTAGTTTTGAAAAAATTTGATCAGCAAAAACAAAATACAAGTTTGGAAAAAAATAAAATATTAAAAAAAGCAAAGGCTGCTAAAGAATTTAAAATCGGTGAAGATGTATTGGTTACTGAATATAATCAAACTGGCGTTTTAATTAAAAAATTGGATAATCGAAAATGGGAAGTTAGATTAGGAATTTTAAAAATGTCTGTCGATGAAGATGAAATAGAAAAAATAAAAATTTCTAAAAAAGAAAAAAAGATAACTAGCAAAAAAGTTCGAGTTATTAAAACTGCATCAGCAAACATTTCTGGTAGCCTTGATTTACGCGGAATTAGATACGAAGAAGCAATGCAAAAATTAGATCGCTATATTGACCAAGCTGTTTTAAATAATTTAGGTACCGTTGAAATCATTCATGGAAAAGGAACAGGAGCACTTCGATTAGGGGTGACTCAATTATTACAGAGTGACAATCGTGTTAAGAATTTTCAATTTGCTAATCCAAATGGTGCTGGCGATGGGGCTACTATCGTAGAATTATCTTAATTTGTTTAAAAATAAAACTATTCATTTTAGAATAGTTTTTTTATTATAAAGTTTTATTTAAAATATTTATAATAAATTCTTTATCTTCCTGATTGATTCTGGTATGGATCTTTATGGATTCAGTAAGGTGTTGAGCACCAGTTTTTTCTAATTGTTGATCAAATTTATCTATAGCAGCGCCAAAATCATTACCATAAAAACGATCGCCTGAACCGATAACAATAAATTTTTTATTCTCCCAATTTTGATTTGGTAAATCTTCGAAAAAATCAATCATTTCACTTGGAATTGAACCTTTATCGTAGGTATACGGAGATACAATAATTAAGTCTTTTTCACTTGCTTTTTGATAATCTCCGTCAAAAAGATCTTCTAAATCTGTGTCGATTCCTCGACTATTTAATTCTTTCTGCACAAATTCAGCAATTTCTTCATTGTTGCCAGTAATTGATGCATACATTACAATAGCTTTCATATTACTAATTATATAATTAGTAATATGAATATTGGAATTGAAGCATTATCTATTGAACATGCGGCGGAAATTTTTACATTATTAGAAAAATCACGAAATGAAGTTGGTCAATTTTTAGATTGGGAATCATCAATTAAAACTATTGATGATGAAAAAACTGCTATTAAGTTTTTTGTTGAACAAGGAAAAATTGGCATTTTAAAAACCTTCGCGATTAAAAAGGATAACAAAATAATAGGAATGATTGATTTGGATCGTATTCAAAATGGTACAGCTGAAGTGGGTTATTGGATTGGAACAGAATTTGTTGGTAATGGTTTTGTTTCCGCTGCATTAAAAATATTAGAAAAATATGCTAAAAATGAATTAAAATTAACAAAATTATTTATTAAAGCCAATTCTTTAAATCATAGATCGGTTCAAGTAGCTATTAGAAATAATTATTCAGTTATAAAAAATAAAATTTCAGAAGAAAATAAAAATTCAAAAGAACTTGGGTTTCTTGCCCAAAAAGATATATAATTTTTATAGAGAATAAAGGCCAAAAGAGAATTATTAGCGAACTGTGAATGGTGTGAGGCAGTTAATTTGAATTTGAAACCCACTAACTCTAATTTATGTTTAGCAAAATATCAAAAGACCATATTTTTGTAATTGAAAATAATGCATAGTATGTGGTGAAGTTGGGTGGTACCGCGTTTAAATAAACGCCCCTCGTTTCTTATAAGGAATGAAGGGCGTTTTGTGTAATTAAAAGGAAAAATTATGTCTGAACTTAAATTAGTTATGCCCGACGGAACACAAAAAGAAATTCAAAATGGGACAACTCCCTTAGATATTGCAAAATCAATTTCAGTATCATTAGCTAAAAAATCTGTATCCGCCAAAATTAATGGTCGTTACGTTGGAATGAATGAAGAAATTCGTTTTGGAGGGGACTTTAAATTAATAACCAAAGATGAACCTGAGGCCCTTGATTTATTGCGTCATTCGACTGCTCATTTATTAGCGCAAGCTTTACGTCATTTACATCCAAATATTCATCTTGGAGTTGGACCATTTATTGATAATGGTTTTTATTATGATACTGATGATTCGGAAAATAATGAAAAACAAATTTCGATCGATGAATTCCCAGCCATTGAGAGTGAAATGAAGAAAATAGTCGAACAGGATTTGCCCATCGTTAATCGTCCAGTGAGCCGTGAGGAAGCTTTAAAAATTTTTAAGGATGATCCATATAAAACTGAGTTAATTAATGATCTTCCCATAGAAGAAGAAATCACTATCGCTCAGCAAGGTGACTATACTGATTTAGATCGGGGCGGATTAGTACCGTCAACCGGATGGATTAAACATTTTGCTTTGACTTCAGTTGCCGGTGCTTATTGGAGAGGAAAATCTTCAAATCCAATGATGCAAAGAATTTATGGTGTTTCTGAATGGAGTGCTGAAAAGGTTGAAGAACAAGTTACTGCTATCAAAGAACGACGTGAACGTGATCACCGAACTATTGGTAGAGATTTAGATTTGTTTTTTACAAGTCCTGAAGTTGGAGCAGGATTGCCTGTTTGGTTACCAAATGGAGCAGCTATTCGCCGAACAGTTGAACGATATGTTGTTGATAAAGAAGTTTCGCATGGTTATCAACACGTCTATACTCCTATTTTAAGTAATTTAAATCTCTATAAAACATCTGGACACTGGGATCATTATCGTGATGATATGTTCCCACCTATGGATATGGGAGATGGTGAATTTCTTGAATTACGTCCGATGAATTGCCCTAGCCATATTATGGTTTATATGCATAAGCCTAGATCTTATCGTGAATTGCCACTTCGTATTGCTGAATTAGGAATGATGCACCGTTATGAAAAATCAGGTGCCCTTACAGGACTAAGTCGTGTGCGTGAAATGACGTTAAATGATGGACATACATTCGTTGCCCAAGAACAAATTGAAGATGAATTTAAAAATATTTTACGTTTGATTATGGACGTTTATGAAGATTTTAATATTACTGATTATCGTTTCCGTCTAAGTTATCGTGATCCTAAAAATACTGAAAAATATTTCGATGATGATCAAATGTGGGAATCGTCTCAACGCCAATTAAAAAAGGCAATGGATGATATGGGATTAGAATATTATGAAGCTGAAGGTGAAGCAGCCTTTTACGGTCCAAAACTAGATATTCAAACTAAAACAGCATTAGGTAATGAAGAAACAATGAGTACTATTCAATTAGATTTCTTATTACCAGATAAATTTGGTTTGGAATATGTTGGTGCAGATGGCAAAAATCATCGCCCTATTATGCTACATCGTGGAATAGTAGGGACTATGGAAAGGTTTACTGCCTATTTGACAGAAATGTATAAGGGGGCCTTTCCAACTTGGCTAGCACCCGTACAAGTAGAAGTGATACCCGTGTCACAAGAATCGCACGCTAAGTATGCTGGTGCAATTGTTGATAAATTAATGGCTAATAAATACCGTGTTCAATTAGAACAAAGAGCAGAAAAGATGGGTTATTTAATCAGAGATGCTCAAACTAAAAAAGTACCATATACGGTCGTTATTGGTGATAACGAAATGAAAAATAATACCGTCACGATTCGCAAATATGGCGAAGAATCTACCTTAGAAATGACGCTTGAAGAATTTGAAAATCTTTTAAATAAAGACATTGAAAGTTTTTCCCGAGCTAAAGCACTAAGAAAATAATTCTATATAAAAAAATTCCTAAAAATTTTTTAGGAATTTTTTTATTAGTTCCAAATATCCGCTGATTTTACGTCATCATCTATGTGTTCAACCGCATATTGCCCTTGTTCTGCTGTGAAGTTAGAACCATATTCAGAAGTTAGTTGGTCGTATAAGCCCTGTCCTGTTAAGTAGGATGAATCCCTATAAGATTTTGCAGAAAGAACGGCTAAATTGTTCCAATTAATTAAAGGATCAAGTTTATTAATCACATCATTAGTTTCCTCTGCAGTCATTTTAGAACCATATTCAGAAGTTAGTTGGTCGTATAAATCTTGCTTGCTCAAGTGTGAGGATTTCAGATATGTGATAGCCGTTTTCATTCGAGCAAGCTCGTTACCTTGTAGGCCTAATTCTGCTTTTTCTTGTGGCGTCGATTGTTTTTCACTAGTTGTTGCTTTTTTGCTTTTAGAACTATTGATTAAAGATGCATTGTTTTTTGAAGAACTAGAAGAATTAAAGGCTTTGTCTATTGCATTTGCATAGGATGCTTGCGTAGCAAGTACTATTACAAATGATAAAATTGAAATTACTAATCCAACAATTGCAATTGTTTTTTTATGTTTACGGTTTAAAATAATTGCGATCAATCCCAAAATTATTCCAATAATTGCAAATAAAGCGGCGATATTGTTTATTAAAGGCACCCAAGAAATAGTTAGAGCTACTATTCCGATAATTAATGAAATCAACGAGAAGACCAATTTTTCATTTTCTTTTTTCATGAATATATTATTTCCCCTTTTTCTTACCTCACATTATTATTGTTTATTCAAAAATTCATTTAACTGAATTGAATATTAAAAATTATATATATATATATATATATAATGTCAATCTATTTAAATACATTTTTTGGATTTAAAATCCTAATACATAAATTTATGTTTTTTCTTCTATTAAAACGTATTAAAAAAGTATAAGTATGAAATTATAATGGCTTTCTTAAGGTAAAATTAATACTTTTTGAATTTTCTAAAACACTATGTCAGTAGCGTAATATTCGATACTGAAGTGTAAAAAAAACGGAACTTTAATCTAATATTTAGAACTGATAATAAAATTAATGAATAAAAAAAATAATTTAAAAAACATTTATAAAATCGCTATTTCATTTTCAACGATGATATTTTCAATTAATTTAATCAATAGAGTAATTGTTAACGCAGTCACGGTTGATTACAGGCCAGCACAAATGCTAACATCTTTAAACGGAGTTGCACAACATGCTTATAATGAACAAGAATTAGATTTAAAAAGCAAACAAGCTCTTCAAGATAAAATAAACGCCCAACGACGAGAAGAACAAAACGCGATCGATAGGCAAAATCAAATTTGGAGTCAAGTAGATGGAGTGGCTAGTATAGAAGCTCAAAATATGGTTTTAGAGAAATTACAATCGAGCACAGGAGTCTCCAAAGAACAGTGGAACCAAATAATTTATCGAGAAAGCAAATGGAATATAGGTATCTCTAATTTTAGTGGTTCGGGGGCTTATGGCTTATTTCAAATGCTACCATTTCATTGGAATTTCCTAGGGCACAAGCCTAATCTTTTAGAACAGGTCAATATTGCAATTAATTTATATTATCGAGCTGGATTAGCCCCATGGGCCTTAACTGTATAAAAAAACTAGTCGACAATTCTGACTAGTTTTTTTATTGATAAATTTTTAATAAAAAATCTGTCGAAAGACAGATTTAAGAATTTTATCCAAGACGGTTGTAATATTCAACGATTAGAGCTTCATTTATTTCACCATTTAATTCTTCACGTTCTGGAAGACGAACAAGTGAACCTTCAAGTTTTTCGGCATTGAATTCAACAAACGATGGACGAGCAACAGTAGCTTCAACTGCATTTGTAATTGGAACAATTTTTTTAGAACGATCACGAACTGATATTTGCTGGCCAACTTTTACTTCAAATGAAGGAATGTCGACACGCTTTCCATCGACTAAGATGTGACCGTGATTTACTAATTGACGTGCTTGCGCGCGTGTAGTAGCTAGTCCTAAACGATACACTAGAGAATCTAAACGACGTTCTAGTAAAATTAAGAAGTTAGTACCATGAGTTCCTTTACGAATTTTCCCCGCTTGAAGGAATAAATTGTGGAATTGACGTTCTGAAATTCCATAAGCGAAACGCAATTTTTGCTTTTCGCGAAGTTGCAAAGCATATTCTGATAATTTTTGACGACGACCACCATTATTACCGTGGTCACCTGGGGCGTAAGGGCGACGAGCTAATTCTTTACCAGTTTCTGATAATGAAACACCCAATCGACGGCTTAAACGCCACTTTGGTCCTGTATAACGTGACATAATTTTCTCCGATGTTTTATTTGGTTGACGCAATCGGGCAAAAACAGAATTCGTACATAATCATTTCGGTTTTACAGCTTACCTACTACTTTTTATTGCAAAGAATCATTATGTTGACGAGCTTTCTTTTTTGCTGCTGTGAACAACTAGATAATTATACGATAAAAAGCCACGGTCGGTCAAATTAACTCCATTATTCGTGTAGTTTTAATGTAAAATAGTAAATGTTATGAGTATGACTATCATTTATGTATTATTATTCCTATCTATTTTATTGCTCGTCATTTATTTGGGTGTTGTTTTTTTTCAGCGTCGATATTCAAGCAGAGCAACTGAGATTATTGAGGAAAAAAATAAATTTGGGCAGGATAATTTAAAAGAAAAAATTTTTCATGCTCGCTCATTAAACTTGACCGGAAAATCATTAAGAGAATACTTACAATTAGAAGCTGATTTTAATGAAATTATTAATAATAAATTCAATAATATCGATAAAATGGCAGAAGATGTTGAAAGTAGTACTAAATCTTTAAATATTATTAATACCCGTGAATTGTTAAAAAGACTAGAAAATGAATTTAAAGATGTTCAAAAACGTTTAAAGGAAGTTGAACAAGGAATTAATGATTTAAACAAACAAGATGAAGAGCATAAAAATGCAGTTTCTGGATTACGCAAAGAATATGACGGAATGCGCAAGCAAATTCTTGCTGAAAACTTTAAGTTTGGAGCATCCGCACAAGCCTTAGAAGCCCAACTATCAAAATTAGAAGATAATTTTTCAACATTTGTTAAATTAACTGAAGAAGGCGATCATGCATCTGCTACAGATGTTTATGAACAATTAAAAGTAGAAACGAATCAATTAAAAGAAAAAATTATACAAATTCCTTCTTTAAATGAACGCATGCAAGAAGAATTCCCTGAGCAAATTAAAGAAGCTCAAGAAGGTGTTAAAAAGTTGCAAGAACAAGGATTTAAGTTTAATTTGAATTTAGATCGTTCCTTTGCTGATATTCAAACAAATTTAGCAGTAATAGAATCAGATTTTCAAAAACTTGATTTAAAGAAAATTAAAATGGATCAAGGAATACTAGAACAACAAATTACCATCATTAAAAGTGTTGTTGAAGAAGAATTCGGATCTTCATACGATGTGAATAAAAATGGTAAAAAACTTGGTGAAATGTTCAACCGTGTTAAATTGCAAAACCAAGAATTAACTTTGAAATTAGGAGAATTAAGCGATTACTTTGTTTTGAACCATAATCAGATTGAAGATACGCGACAATGGGCACAAAGAATCAAAACGCTTAATAATGAAGTTGTGGAACTTGCTGACAGCACTAAAAATGAAAATATGAAGCAGCCATTTAGCGTTATTAAAAATGAACAAGAAAAGATTTTGTTAGATTTAAATCAAATATCAAATGACCAAACTAATTTATATAAAACAATTAATACCTATGTCAATATATCCAATGATTTAAAAAAGGCAGCCAATGATAATCTAACTGCTTTTCAAAAAATTCGTTTAACAATTGAACAAATGGGATTGCCGGGATTGGATAATTCATATAAAAATCTTTACATGAATACTGAAAAATCAATCCAAAAATTAATTGATGTATTAAATAATCCAAAAATTGATTTAGATGAATCTCAAAAACAGGCCAGCCAAGTTATTTCTGATATGGCCGATTTCAAATCTGCTTCAATGGACGTTTACACTTACGCTAATTTGGCCCAACAAGCAATAAGATATTTAACTCGTTTTAATTATCCCCAAGCAATTCAAAGTTATCAAAATGCTATGAATTTATATGATAATCAATTTAATTACATTGCTGCTGCTAATGAAGCGGGGAATATGATTAATCAAATCGAACCTAATCGCTATGATCAATTAGTAAAAGACTTTAACGATCGCAACATACATCCATTTTAAATCTACAAATGTGTAGTTTTTTATAGCAACAATGTTCAATTAATATTTTTAATGTATTAGATTTGTTTTTTGTTATAATTTAAATTAACTTCTTGAGGATTAAGTATTAAACTTTTGTAAGAGAGTGAATGATTGGTGAGAATTCATAAAAGTTTATACCCAAGGTTGCAAGAATTAATAATTCAATAAATGAGTGCTCTTTTCAAAAAAGAGAATTTAGGTGGTACCGCGTTAAAACGTCCTATGATTAATTTCTATAGGGCTTTTTTATTTTAAAATTTAATCTAAAAAAATAGGAGGAAATAATATGCGTGAAATTGATATGTCTACTAAATTTAATCCCAATGAAGTAGAAAAAGGTAAATATGAAAAATGGCAGGACCAAGGATTATTCAATCCGGATAATAACGCAAAAGATTCAAATTGGCAGGGAAATAATTTAGGGAAAGATGGACAGCCCGCTACTTATTCTATTGTTATTCCACCACCAAATGTTACTGGAAAATTACATTTAGGACATGCTTGGGATACTACTTTGCAAGATATGCTAATCCGTTATAAACGAATGCAAGGGTTTGATACATTGTGGTTTCCTGGAATGGATCACGCCGGAATCGCTACTCAAGCTAAAGTTGAAGCTCGCTTACGCGAAGAGGGAATTTCACGTTACGATTTAGGCCGTGACAATTTTGTAAAAAAAGTCTGGGAATGGAAGGATGAATATTCTTCTATTATTAAAAAACAATGGGGAAAATTAGGACTAAGTTTAGATTTTACTAGAGAAAGGTTTACTTTAGACGAAGGACTAAATAAAGCTGTTAATAAGTCATTCGTTGAGTTATACAAAAAAGGTCTTATCTATCGTGGCGAATACATCATAAACTGGGATCCGGTTGCAAGAACAGCATTATCGGATATAGAGGTTAATTATCAAGATGATCCGGGCTATTTTTATCATCTAAAGTATCAATTCTCAGATGGAAGTGGTTTTATTGAAGTAGCTACAACTAGGCCAGAAACGATGTATGGTGATATGGCAGTTGCTGTCTCTCCAAAAGACGAATCAAAAAAGAATTTGATTGGGAAAACAGTTATTGTGCCAATAGTTAATCGTGAAATTCCGATTATTGCTGATGAAATTGTGGATCCAGAATTTGGTTCTGGTTTTGTTAAAATTACACCTGCTCATGATCCAAATGATTTTGAAGCTGGTAACAGACATAATTTAAAACGTTTAAACACCATTAACGAAGATGGAACGATGAATGAATTAGCTGGAGATTTAAATGGTTTAACAATTGTCGACGCGCGTAATAAAATTGTTGAACAGCTAAAAAAAGCTAATGCTGTTATTGAAATTGAGGAATATACCCATTCAGTTGGTCATTCAGAAAGAACGGGAGCGGTTGTTGAACCTCGTTTAAGTACGCAATGGTTTGTAAAAATGAAGCCACTTGCAATGCAAGCACTCAAAATGCAAGAGGACAAAGATGGGAAGGTTAATTTTTGGCCTAACCGTTTTGAAGATGTTTTTACCCGTTGGATGGAGAATATTAGAGATTGGGTAATCTCACGTCAAATTTGGTGGGGTCATCAAATTCCTGCTTGGTATAAAAATGGAGAAATATATGTTGGCGAACAAGCACCTGAAGGAGAAGGATGGGTTAGAGATAATGATGTTTTAGATACTTGGTTTTCTTCAGCCTTATGGCCATTTTCAATAATGGGCTGGCCAGAAAATTTAGATGATGATTTCGCTAAATACTTCCCAACTTCAGCATTGGTTACTGGCTACGATATTATTTTCTTTTGGATAGCTAGAATGATGTTTCAATCTAAAGAATTTACTGGACAGGCACCCTTTAAAAATGTTTTAATTCATGGATTAGCCAGAGACGAACAGGGTAGGAAGATGAGTAAATCATTAGGCAACGGAATTGATCCAATGGATGTGATTGAAAAATACGGTGCCGATGCATTAAGATGGTTCTTATCGACAGGTTCCACGCCAGGGCAAGACATTCGTTTTTCTTATGACAGAATGGATGCATCTTGGAATTTTATTAATAAAATTTGGAATATTTCCAGATTTATTTTAATGAATATAGATGATGATGCTAAAGCAGAAATTCCAAATGAATTAAGTATCACGGATAAATGGATTTTATCTCGCTTAAATTCGACAACTGAAAATGTAATCCGAAATTTTGAAAAATTTGAATTTGGAGAAGCCGGAAAATATCTCTATAATTTTATTTGGAATGATTTTGCTGATTGGTATATTGAGTTCAATAAAATAAGTTCTAATTCAAATGTAATGTTATACGTATTAGATCAAATTATGCGTTTGTTGCATCCAATCATGCCCTTTGTTACAGAAGAAATTTTTACAAGAATGCCGGCTAATGCTAATAAAACTTTAGTTACCGCTCGATATCCCGTAGTTAATACAAAATTATTCAATGAAAGTGCAGAGAATTCAATTCAATCATTAATCGAATTGATTACAGCAGTTCGAAATATTCGTTCAGAAGTAGGTATCAGCAAAAAACAGCCAATAAGGGTATTAATTAAAACAGAAAAATTAAAAGATATTTTTGAAAATAATCGAGAATATATTCAAGAATTTGTTAATCCAGAAATTTTAGAAATTGGTGATATTTCAATTAAAGGACAATTTAAAACTGCAATAATTTCTAATGCAGAAATTTTTGTCCCATTAGAAGGGCTAATTGACATCGATGCCGAAATTAAAAAAATGCAATCTGAAGCTCTAAAATTCAAAAAAGAAGTAGAACGCGCATCAATAAAATTAAATAATCAAAAATTTATAGATAGTGCGCCTGCACAAGTCGTAAAAGCTGTACAAGATAGTTTAGAAGATTGGCAATCTAAACTAGAAGCAATTAATAAGAATATTCAAGAACTTAAAAAATAAAATTATGTATAAAAAATGCTTAAATGATTATTTAAGCATTTTTTAGTATATCTAAGTTGTATCTTCTTCCTAAATCATCAGAAAGAATATCTTCATGTAGCTTGTTCATTAGTTTTAATAACTTCCAAGCATTATCAGCACCAAATTTATCAATCCAGCCATCCCAACGCTCAACAACTTCTCCAGTAACATTATTTAAGATTTCTTGTCCTTTTTCGCTTAAAGTAATGTAAGCGAAACGACGATCTTTTTGTCTCCTATCTTGTTCGATTAAATCATTAATAATTAAACCTTTAAGCTGTCTAGCAACGGCACCTTTTGTAACGCCACGGTTTTCAGCTAATTGAGTTAGTGTAGTTGGTTCTGGCGAAAGTGAAATTTCTCTTAAAATAGTGAAATGTTCAAATGACAAGCCATACTTTACAGTTGGTTTTGATACCAATTCTTCGATATTTTTAAAAGTTGTTAAATAAGAAACAACGAATTCATTTAGTAGTTCTTTTTTTTCTTTATCCATCGATTTTAGTTTAACACATAAATAAATACTTAACCATTTCTTTTTTAATTTAAAATTTTACGGAAAAAGTTGCATATTCAAAAAAAATAATGTATATTCTAGTTTATGTTGATATTTAACAACGTATACTATGGAGAAGAAAAAATGGATTTTAAAAAAACAAGTATCATTACAGCTGCAATTTTAATACCAGCAGTAAGCACTTATTCCTTAGATAAACAAATAGGTGAATTAGAAAAAACTTCAGGATTAAATACAAAGGTTTTGGTTGTAAATAAGGATTCAGGTACGACTAATGAAAACGTAGGAG
>JAITDY010000054.1 GCA_031282325.1 Lactobacillaceae bacterium
GTCGACCATATTCTTTATTGCTTCATTCATAGCATCACCGCCATAAGTAATACTGTTACTTGAATTTGGTTTGCCTAAAGATATCGCTGCAATATCGACTGTTCCACCACCTAAATCCACTACCATCGTTCCTGGGGCATCATAAGCAGGTAATCCAGCGCCTACCGCAGCTGCAATAGTTTCATCGATAATATAAACCTTACCCGCTCCAGCTGATTGAACTGCATCACGAACTGCTCGTCTTTCTACTTCGGTAACTCCACTCGGAACTCCAATCACCGCAGTTGGACGCCCGATTCTATTACTATATACAACAGATAAAAAATATTTCAACATTATAATAGTTGAATCTAAATCTGAAATAACTCCCTTTCTTAAAGGCCTGATTGTTGCAATCGTAGGAGGATTTTTTTCAAACATATTCTCAGCCGGTTTTCCAACAGCAATTACTTCGTTATCAACTATATTTTTAGCAATAAAACTTGGTTCATCGATAACAATCCCGCTTCCTTCGAGAAATAACAATGTATTAGAGGTCCCTAAATCGATTCCGATATTTTTCTTTACAAAACTAAATGCCATACTTTAAAAATTATATCATTTAGAAGTAAGGTATTTTCTAACTTGGCTAGTAAAATACAGCGAACCAGTTACGACGATAATTTCTTTTTCGATATCGATACTATTAATTAATTTATTTAATAAGATTTTCCATTCAAATTGTCCACTCTCTGTTGGCTTATGAGCAATCCAGTTTACTTTGTATAACTGAGCCAATGGCAATTCAGCAAAAAATTCTGGCTTAATATCATGTGATTTTAAATTTCCATAAATTATATGTTGGATTTTATTTCCATAATCCTTAATTAAGGAATTAGCTAATGTTTTAATAGCTTGTTCATTATGCGCACCATCCAAAACAATCAATGGATCTTCTTGAATTTTTTCCATTCTAGCTGGTATTTTTGCTGAATCCAATAATTTAATCAAGTCATCAGTTTTATATCTATCAATCAATTTATAAAAAATTGTTTTGTTCCAATTTAAATAAATATAGATTTTAACCACGGACCAAGCTAAAGAGGCATTAAACATCTGATAATAGCCTCTTTGTACTTTTAATTTTGTATTAATTTCTCCAAATTTTATTTGTTTTGTATCTGCAGTTGTTTTAATTATATTTTTAGCACTATAATTCATCCTTCCAATCAAAACAGCTTTGGTATTTTCTTTTATAATTCCAGATTTTTGCTCAGCAATTTTTTCAATACTATCACCCAATAATTCCGTGTGATCCAAACCAACTGAGGTTATAACTGCAATATTTGCATCTAAAACATTAGTTGAATCATATTTTCCACCTATCCCAACTTCAAAAATAGCGGCGTCTAACTTACTTTGGGAAAAATATAGAATAGCAATAGCTGTAATTACTTCGAATTCACTTTGATTAGTTACCTTAGACTTAATCAAATTAGAAAAATAAATCAAATCAGTATCTGATATATATTTATTATCAATTTGAATTCTTTCGTTGAAATCGATAATAAATGGTGAAACAAAAAGTCCTGTTTTCAATCCAAAATCTGTCAATATAGTTTGGATGAATTTGGCAGTTGATCCTTTTCCATTCGTACCTGCTATTTGAATAATTGGTGGTAATTTTTTTTGTGGTTTTCCTATTTTATTTAACAAATCTTCTATTCTAATTAATGTATCTTTGGTTTGACGTGGAATATTTTTATTCAGAGAATGAATCCATGATATTGTTTCTTCAATATTTTTAAAAGTCATGTCTTAATTATCTAATATTTTTAGTAATATATTAAATATAAATAATTGGAGAAGTTAACTATGCTACAAGAATTTAAAAAATTTATAATGCGCGGAAACGTAATTGATTTAGCAGTTGGTGTTATCATTGGTGCAGCTTTTACAGCAATCGTTAATTCAATCGTAACAAATTTAATTAGTCCTTTAATTGCAATTTTTACCGGTTCAATTAATCTATCTAAATTGAATTTCACAATTGGACAAGCACATTTTCAATATGGTGAAGTCATTAATTCACTAATTAATTTTCTGTTAACTGGGCTTGTTTTATTCTTTATTGTAAAATCTCTAAATAAGGCTTTAAAACGAAAAGATACAACTATCGTTAATGAAGTTACTCTATTAACAGAAATACGAGATCTTTTAGTTGAAGAAAAGAAAAGAAATTCTAAATAACAAAATATAAAATGGCTAACTTATAGCTTTTTTTATTGTGTTAAATTAGAATAAGTTATTTTAAAAAAGTGAGGATGACGATGGTGATTATTACAGCTGGAATGATAGGTGTAGGGAAAACAACCCTTACTGACTTAATAGCAAAAAATTTTAATACGACTCCGTTTTTTGAGCCAGTAGAAGATAATCCGGTATTGCCACTCTTTTACTCTAATCAAAAACAATATGCATTTTTATTACAAATCTATTTTTTAAATCGCCGTTTTTCTATGATAAAAAAAGCATTAGAGGATGACAATAATGTTTTAGATCGTTCGATCTATGAAGATGCCTTATTTACCGAACAAAATCATATAGACGGCAATATTTCCGACCAAGAAATGGATGTTTATAATCGTTTGCTAGCTAATATGATGGGAGAATTACAAGAACTACCTAAAAAAGCACCAGATCTACTGGTTTATGCAGAAACTGATTTTGAAACTATTTTAAATCGGATAAAAAAACGTGGTCGTGATTATGAACAATTCGATAATAATCCGGAATTGCAAAATTATTACTTTAAAATGTGGTCTGCATATAAAAATTGGTACAGTGATTATAATTTTTCTCCTAAAATGAAAATAGATCTTCAAACATATGATCTCGAAAATAAGGATAATCAAAATGTTGTTTTAGAAATGATTGAATCTGAACTTTCAAAAATACGGTAACATATTTAATCAAAACGATTGTTTAAATTAATTTAATAAAATAACCCATTTCAAGATTGAAATGGGTTATTTTATTAAATTCCCCAATATTCTTTAAATCATATTAGGGAATTTAAAATCCTTCAGATTAATTTTTTTCTTTTTATTTTTAGGTCTATTCCAGATAAAACTATACCATATGAATATATAATGTTCATCTTCATCTTTAGAAAAATTAATTCCTGTCTTTATATTTTCTCTTGAAAAAACATATAATATCCTCCTTTTTCTTCACTATATCGCAAATTATGCTTAAGTAATCTAATTGCAAATTAAATAATCAAACTAGCAAATAATGTATTATTTATTTTCCATTTTTTAATATCTTTCTCATTTTGTTCAACATCATTAAATGGATTGATTAACCCTATCGAACCATCGTCATCTTGGTTTAATTTCAAAAATTCGACAAAATCATCTACTGCTTTTTGATTATTTTTTTGAGCTAATAAATATGCGGAGATGCTAGCAATAGGAATCGAATATTTCTGTACACCATATATTAATAAGCTGTATAAAATATGCTCATATTTATCATCTTTGCTACTATTGGCAGCGATAAATAATTTAAAAAATTTATTTTCTAAGAAATCATTGTCTTTTAAAAAAGAATTCATATCATAATTTTCATACTTATTGGACGAAACTTTGAAATTAATATTCTGGAGAGCAAATTCTAACGATGCATCTGGAAATTTTTCCATTATTTTTAATATTCTCTCTTTTATTAACTCAATAGTTAAATCATCAATCTTACTAGCAAAAAAACTTAAAAAAGTAATATTTCTGGATCCAATTTACTAATTTTTTTTGAAAAATTTTTTTCTATTTCATTTTTTGATATTGAAGAATTAGACGTTATATCATCTAACCAAAAAAAAAATTGCTCTTTTAGAAAAAGTTCCGCATTCTTTTTAAATTCCATTTTACTATTCTCTTTCCTCTATAAGTGATTTACCAATTAAATTTGAAATTGATTCTTTTTTATAATTCATGTCATTTTTAATATAATGTATGTGTTTATCTAATATAGATATTTTAGTTATTAAAGACACATCTTCGATAAAATTTACATAGTAATAACACTCTAAAATATTTTTTTAGGTAAATGATTTAAACATAATAATTCATAAGTGACCAATTCATTAATTATTTTTGCATTAAGCATTAAAAAATTATTGGGAATTTCCTTCAAACGATTTTTTACTAAGGAATTATTTTGAAGACTTTTATTTATAAAAATCTGGTTTAAATAATTTAATAATATATTACTTTGAGTATCCCATTCAAATTCTTTAATAACTCTACTATTTAATAAATTAGTAATAATATTTTCAAACTTAATAGATATTTCTTGCTTTGGATAATATTTTTTTAAAAATAAGGCAATATATGAAAAATTAATTATTTCAAAGGGTGATGTGTTCACGAGTGAAGTAATAGTTTGACTCATATTTTGTACAGATAAAATAATAGAATAAATAAAATTTATTGTTTCTGATTGTTGCTTTTTATTATTTGCTACATTTTTCGATACATAGGCAAGAAAACTAGCCTTAGATATTTCGCTAATCAGATCTAAATCAAAATAAGATTGATTTAACTTATTTGAAATTACTTGTTTTAGATAAGAATCCATAAGATGCCCCCAATACTACCATTGTAGTGTGATAATAATTATAAAAACGTTTGATTGAATCTTTACTTTTAATTTCGATAGGCGCTGGAATCATTCCGTTGCTCTCTTGAGCTTGATAAATAGCGTAAAATAAGTTTTTAACAGTTTCTTTTTCTGATTCATTAAAACTAGCTTCGATAAAAATCAGCGATAATAATAATTCTGACAAAATGTCATAATTTTTAATCAGAAGATAATAATTACTCAACTTAAAAATCAGCTCTTTAACTTTTGATACATTAATATAATCTGGTACTTTTCTCCCCATATCAGTAACATAAAAAATAGTGTGAGTTATTGAATAAGAGACATTATCTGATAAATACAAAAAATTAAAATCTTTTGCTAATATTGTTTGATTATATAAAGATTCCATATCGGGAAAATTGGATTTTAAGCCAATCAATTCAATTGAATATTTAATATCGATTTTTCTAAATGGGGGTCTTTCTGGCATAACATCAGCGTTCGTATTGATTATTAATTGCAATTTATTTAAATTAATTAAATTCATAGCTAAATTATTACTAAATTTAGCTAGTTCAGTCGCCCCAGAAGATAGGCTATTGTTGAAAACAAAATAATTATTAAAATCAATTTTTTTAATTACCTTTTGTGTCGTATCTATTATATTTTGTCTTATTTTTTTATTGAAAACATAATTAGGATAAAACATATTATCTAAAAAAAGAAATTCAACAAAAACCTTTATTTTTAATTTCTTATCAGCATAATTATTTTCTATTAATGGATTAATGTACTCAATATTATTTTCAATCCATTTTGATGTTGATGCGTTTAATTTACCCAAAATTTCATCAAATTCCAATTGTATTACCCCTTTGTGATTATTATATAACCATAGCCAGCTACTAGTCCCTATTTAATTCACAATTATTTTTAATATAAAAAAAATCCTTTTATTCAAAATAAAAGGATAATATTTTTTAATCTAAATTGGATAATTTATAAATCGCCTCAGCATAAATCGCTGCAGAACGAATTATATCATCCACTCGCATATATTCATTAGCTTGGTGCATCGTATCTTCAGCATCTGGGAACAAAGCACCGTAGGCAACACCGCGTTCCATCAAACGGCCATAGGTACCACCACCAATTACCTGATCATGAGCTTCTAATCCAGTTTGATCATGATAAATATCTAATAAAGTTTTAACAATTGGATCACTAGGTGCAACATAATGTGGCTCTTGATTATGTCCTAGAATTTCAAATTTTGCATCCCAATCAGGATCTATAGCCTGATTTAATTTATTAACAATTTGTTCTCCATCAGTTCCCTTCGGATAACGAATATTAACATTAATCATTCCATCTCGATCATTTTTAAAACGCAAAATTCCAATGTTATATGATAGTTTTCCCATTACTGTGTCTTCAATTGCAATACCTACTTTTTTTCCTTCTGGATCTTGATGAGATGCTTGACCAACAAAATTTAAGAAATATTTAGCATCTTTATTGAATTCAAATTGACTAAGGAAATTAGCAAGATACGTAGCTGCATTTTCACCTAATTCAGGCATAGCCCCATGAGCTTGTTTTCCATTTAGAACTAATAATAATTGACCATGATGATTTTGGGGTCCACCACTTAAAATTGAACTGTCTTGAATCATTCGAGTAAATGCTTCAGATATTTGATCTAATTTATCTTCAGAACCTAATACAATTGCAGTTGCCTTTCCGGGAACCATATTAGTTCTTAAGCCTGATGTAAAGTCTTCCAGCACTATTTCTCCGTCATTTTGAGGCTTAAAATGTGCTTCAAATTGTCCTAATCCTTTTTCCCCGTTTATAATTGGAAATTCAGCATCTGGTGAAAATCCAAAAGCTGGTTTAGGTTGAGTTGCAAAATAGTGGTCCATTCCAGTCCAATCATTTTCTTCATCAGTGCCAACAATAAAACGGATTTTATGTTTTAAAGGTAGTTTTAGATCACGAACAATTTTTAATCCATAATAAGCAGCGAGAGTTGGTCCTTTATCATCTGAAGAACCGCGTCCATAAAGTTTTCCATCTTTGATAACAGGCACAAACGGATCAGTATTCCAGCCATCTCCTGCTGGCATAACATCTACGTGACCTAAAATTGCTAAATAATCATCATCGGATTCATCTGTTTTATACTCAGCGAAGCCTACAATATTTTTCAGATTTTGATTATCAAATCCATCGCGATTCCAATATTCAACAACTTTCAAAAGCCCTTCTTTAGGTCCTGGCCCCACTGGTGCATCATCAGTTTTTTTACTATCATCTCGAACCGATTCCACGGAAATCAATTCTTCAACGTCTTTAATTAAGTCTGCTGATTTATCTTCAGCAAGTTTTTTCCAATCTATCATTAATAAAAACTCCTTTATCTATATATTCTAGTTTATTCTTTTTTTCTTTTACTAAGAAAAAATCCTATATATTTGTTTAATAAATCATCAGCAATGTGAGATTTTATTAGTAAAATCAAAGCAATAATGCCTCCAACTGTAACTCCTGTAAATAATGGAATTAATTGTTGAACTCGAGTTAATGGCAAATATTGATTTAAAAAGGTTACTACGATTAAAGCTGATAATCCTACAGCCAAACCGATAAATTCCATTTCAAAAATTTGAGGAGCCATATCAGTTAATTTAACTTGGAAATTGTTGAAAAGAACTCTAATTAAATAAAAAGATGCAAATGAAAATCCAATTATTGAAGCAATTTGAGGGCCAAAATCTTTAAAAAGATAAATTGCTGGAATTTGAAAAACAATTTTAACAATTATTCCATATAACAGCGATTTCATTGCTTCATCATCTCTATTAATTGATTGAACTACAATTGCGGCAACTGAATAAAAAGCGAAGAAAATTGAAAAAATTACCGTTACCTGCATAATTTGTCCACCAGTAATTAAGTTTGGATCAGAATTACCATAAAAAACTGTATAAATTGGAAGTGAGATTCCATACAAACCAAATCCTAAAATAAACATAACAATAAAAAATAATCTAAATACATTATAAATTTGGTTTCTGACCTGTTCTTTATTGCCGGTCTGTAATGTTCTAGTTACCATCGGCAATGCTGTAATAGCAATTGAAGATGCAATAGGAACAATAATCATAATAATTTTATTTGCGTTAGCATTAAAACGAGCAAAGGTAATCATCAAAGTTTCATCAGTTAACTTCCAAAAATGGCTCATTATTGGAAAATAAGTGTATTGATCAACTAATTGAAATAAGGTAACTGCTGCACCAACAATAACAAAAGGTAATGATTGTTTTAATAAAGACACAACAAAGCCATTTTCCTGAAGATGAATAAGTCTATCTGAACTTATCTTTGCATCAAGAATATACTTTTTACGTCGACGCAAGAAAGCAACTAATAGATATATTAAAGAAATTGTTGCGCCGATAAAAGCAGCGAAAGTTGATTGAATAACAACGCCTTGCCAATCATTGGAATTCTTTTTTAATATCAAAACAGCTGTTACTAAAATATAAATAATTCTCGCAATTTGTTCGACTATCTCTGATATTGCAACAACTTTCATTTCGTTGTTACCTTGAAAAAATCCACGTAAAACAGAAATAATTGGAATGATCATTACAGCCGGAACTAAAGACCATAATACAAATAATAATTCTTCTCTACCAGCTGTTAAAGTGGGTGATAATGCTGACATGACTAAGCCAGAAATTATTCCCAAATAAATCGATACCTTTACTCCTCTACCCAACAAAACTAAAGATGTTCGTTGTTGATTTAAAAAATTATGTTTTGCAATTAATTTACTAATTGCATTTGGTAAACCAGCTGTTGCTATCGTTAAAAATAAAGCATAAATTGTATAACCCATGTTAAACAGTCCATTTGCGATAGTGGCATTTGCACCAATAATAATTGTCCATGGAATAATATAAATTGCACCCAAAATACGCGAAAACAGATTACCAAAAGCTAGCCAACTAGCTCCCGAAATTAATTCATCATTTTGTTTTCTTTCTTTCAAATCCTGACTTAAATTTTGCATATAATACTATCTTACCGAAAAAACATCTATAAACAATATTTAATCTTTAATTAATGATTTTAATAACTCCCTGTATTTTTATAAAAACTTTTCTTGCATTTAAATTTATTTATAAAAAATCGTTGTAATGAATACAACGATTTTAAATTGATTAAAAAACAAAAAATATTATTTGGCTACGATATTTAAAATTCTTCCAGGAATAGCAATTATTTTTATTACTTTTTGTCCGTTTAAGGCATTTTGTATTTCTGAATTAGTTTCTACTAATTTTTCCATTTCTTCTTTCGATATATCGATATTAAGAGAAATTTTAGATCTCACCTTACCATTAATTTGAATTGGAATTTCAACAATTTCATCAATTAAATCTTTGTCATTGTATTTTGGCCAAGCAGTTATGGATAAATTATCGTTACCCATTTTTTGCCAAATCTCTTCTGATAAGTGTGGGGCAAATGGGGCTAATAATTGTATAAATCCTTTTGCCATTTCAATTGGGAAGATATTAGTTTTATATACTTCGTTAATAAAAATTTGCATTTGTGAAATTGCTGTATTAAAACTAATTCGATTAATATCTTCGGTAACTTTTTGTACAGTTTGAGCATAAATTTTTTTCAATGAATTATCATTACTATCGACAATAATTGAATTTAACGTTTGGTCGTCATTAATATATAGACGATATACACGATCTAACCATCGTCTGCTACCCATAATACCGTCCTCATTCCAAGGTTTAGATTGGGTTAACGGTCCCATAAACATTTCATAGACACGTAACGTGTCTGCACCATATTGTTCAATAATATCATCTGGATTAATAACGTTACCCTTTGACTTACTCATTTTTTCATGGTTCGGCCCCAAAATCATTCCTTGATTAACTAACTTTTGGAATGGTTCTTTAGTATGAACTAAACCTAAATCATATAAAACTTTATGCCAAAAACGTGCATATAATAAGTGCAAAACAGCATGTTCAGCGCCACCAATATATAAATCAACATTCATCCAATATTTTTCTTTTTTTGGATTAACTAATTCATTTTGATTATCGGGATCAATATATCTCAAATAATACCAAGATGATCCGGCCCATTGTGGCATAGTATTAGTTTCTCTTCGACCTTTTTGGCCTACTTTTCCATATTTATTTCCATCCACAATTAACCAATCTGAAATATTAGCTAGGGGTGATTCACCAGTTTTACTTGGCTGAATATTATCTGAGATTGGCAATTCTAAAGGTAATTGATTTTCTGGAATTAAAGTACTACTTCCATCTTCCCAGTGAATTAATGGAATTGGCTCTCCCCAGTAACGTTGACGAGAAAAAATCCAATCACGTAAGCGATAATTAACCTGTTTGCGTCCAACGTGATTATCTTCTAACCATTTAATTGCACTTTTAATAGCATCTTCTTTTCTAAGACCATCTAAAAATCCCGAATTAATGTGTGGTGCGTCCCCCTCGAAAGCCTCTTGGCTAACATCAGAATCTAAAACAGGAGTAATTTGAAATTGATATTTTTTAGCAAATGCGTAATCGCGAGCATCGTGAGCTGGTACTGCCATAACTGCCCCAGTCCCATAGCTTGATAATACATAATCAGCAATCCAAATTGGAACTTTTTCTTTATTTATAGGGTTAAGTGCAAATGCTCCTGTGAATACACCTGTTTTATTTTTATTTAATCCAGTTCTTTCTAGGTCAGATTTAGATTTAATTTCATTTAAATATTGATTGATTAAATCTTTTTGTTCGTCGGTAACGATTTGTGCTAATAGTTTATGTTCTGGAGCTAATACTAAATATTTAACGCCAAATAAAGTGTCTGGTCGTGTTGTAAAAACCTCTATTTTAGATTCTGAATCGACAATTTTAAATTCAACCGAGGCACCAACAGAGCGACCAATCCAATTTTTTTGTTGTTCCTTGATTGCTTCTGGCCAATCTAAATCTTGTAAATCATCTACTAATCGATCAGCATATGCCGTAATTTTCAATACCCATTGGCGCAATTTTTTACGCTCTACAGGATTGCCAGAACGTTCTGATTTCCCATCAATAACTTCTTCATTAGCTAGAACCACCCCGTCAATAGGATCCCAATTAACCATCATTTCAGCTTCGTAAGCCAATCCCTTTTTATAAAGTTGCTCAAAAATCCATTGTGTCCATTTAAAATATTTAGGATCAGAGGTAGCGATTTGCCTATCCCAATCATAACTTAAACCCAAATGTTGCATTTGTTTTTTAAAAACATCAATATTTGTTTTGGTTACAATACGTGGATCCACTCCATTTTTCATTGCATATTGTTCAGTTGGTAATCCAAAAGAATCAAAGCCCATTGGATGCAGTACATTAAATCCATTCGCTCTTTTAAAGCGACTAATTATATCCGTGGCTGTATACCCTTCTGGATGTCCAACATGCAAGCCTGCTCCTGATGGAAACGGAAACATATCCAAAGCATAAAATTTCGGTTTTTTTGTATCAGTTGGCGTTTTAAATGTCTGATTATCTTCCCAGTATTTTTGCCATTTAGCTTCAATTTTTTTATGATCGTATACCATTTAAATCTCCATGTAATTTTTATTTTGTAATTCAATTTTCAAATAAAGCGGGTGCCTCGGATTGCCATTTTTAGTTAAGGAAGAAAAATGAAAAATTTTTATATTATTTTGTTTCAACATTGTGATAATTTCATCTCTTCCTCGAATCAATGGATCATATTTGAGATCTCCCCATGCCCCCCATATTTCTTTGATTTCGTTAGATAAAAGGAATTCTTTAATTATCGTTATATTTTGTTCAATGAGTGTTTTGTCTATTTTAGTAATATTTTTTGCATCTGTTGCTCGCTCTGGATAAGTA
>JAITDY010000068.1 GCA_031282325.1 Lactobacillaceae bacterium
ATTCCATTGATCGGCTGTTAAATTAATCTTGGCACTTGCAACATTAGATGCGCTATAAACTTGTTTGTCAATTTGATTATTTTTTACATTAATACTAGAAACGACGTGTGGGGTGATTAACTTTCCACCATTAGCTATTGCAGAAATATATCTAGCCATTTGAACTACTGTATATTGATCTACTTGTCCAAATGATAAGTCGACAAATTTTCCGGCATTGTCTCCAGTGCTTGGCGCTTTATACCCAGATGTTTCCCCGGGCAAATCAATTCCTGTTTTGTATCCCAAACCAAATTGTTCAAATCCATTTCTCAATTCGTTCCAAATATTATCAGAAATATTCAAACTCATCCCCGGGGAATAAGGGGTACCATTCATTTTAAGTGCTAATTGAATCATATAAGTATTAGAGGATACAGCTAAAGCTTCTTGGGCTGTAAGTGGATATGGCGTTCCTTCTTTATTGAAAAATGATGTTTTTTCTGGTGTTCCAGCTATTTTAATAGCTTGATCGACCAAAGTATTTTCACTCGGGGTAATTATATTTTTTTGCAAGGCATTTGCTACCATTGCAGGTTTTACTGCCGAACCCATTGCAAACGGAGAAAAAATAGTTGCAAGTGGATTAGAAGATATTTCGTGAGTTTTATTGTCGCGGTCCCAACCGGTCATAGCATAAATTCCACCGGTATACGGATTAATTACCATAGCATATCCACCTGTAGAACCACCGCCAAGTATATTTTTTTTGGTAGCTTGTGAAATTATTTTTTGAAATTCTGAATTAATAGTTAAATGTAAATTTTCTCCATTCATCCCCTTATTAACAATTTTTTGAATATCTAATGAACCATCGCTAGAAACTTCATTTACCTTATCAATTCCACGTAACTGCAATTCATATTGCTGTTCAAGCCCAGATATTCCAACGCGTGAATTAAGTGCATATCCAAAAGCTTGCATTTTCTTTAATTGCGAATCGGGAATTCCAGTTGTGCTAGTGGACAAACTCCCTAAAATCTGGCGCATTGATTCATCATCACTTTGTGTTCGAGACCAATTTTGTGTAACACTGATACCCTTTAAAGATGATTGTCTTTCACCTATACTAGCAATTTCTTGATCAGATACATTTTTTTCTTTAATAACTCCGCTACTTTCATTTGGGGTTTGAATCATTCGATCATAAATAAATGCATTGGTTTTTTGCTTTTTTGGCAGAGAAAAGTTGCTTTTGGTTAAATAATCTACCATTTTTTTATTGACTTCAGCTGATGTTAATTGATTTAATTTATTTTGCGTATATCCTAATTTATTAATTACTTCATTTATATTATTAGGATTAGCGAGATAATAATCGATTTCCTGCCGTTGAGTTAAATTATCAGAATTTACGGATAAATATTTCGATAACTTATCAGCAATTTTTAATATTGATTGTGCAGACTCGTTACCACTACGATTAAACATCACTGAAGCAATTGGGGTATTATTCGTTACTACTTGACCAGCAGAATCATATATTAATCCCCTAGGTACCGCTTGTTTTTCATAAATTACTTCTGTTTTATTAACAAGTTGTTTATATTCATTGCCAGAAACAATTGTTATTAGAGCTAATTTTAAGACTAATAATGATAGTAAAAAAACAATAATGCCAAAGAGAACATTTAACCTTAAGGACAATATTTCATTGTTTGTTGGAATTTTGGAATTTGTATTTTTTTCTAAATCTGAATAATTCTTCATAGGCACTTAATAAAATTATTTTATCACGCTAGTAAAATATAACTATGCGATTATTTATCAAATCACACACTTTTGTATTTGCTTTTTTTATTCCATTTTTAATTGCAAATTTATATTTTTTCAGTAGACAAATGGCTCCATATGGAAATAGTTCAATTTTAACTGTGGATCTGGGTCAACAATATATTGACTTATTTGCTGGCTTTAAGCATACATTATTAAATGACCCAAGTTCGATTTTTTTTTCCTTCTCAAAAAATATGGGAGGAGAAATGTTTTCCGAATGGGGCTATTACCTTTTTAGTCCTTTAAATCTTCTTTTATTATTTTTCAATCAATTAAATCTACCAATTGGATTACTTTTATTATTAACTATTCGTTTTGGGCTAGCAAGCCTATCGATGTCTTATTTTTTAAGAATAGGACTTGTTATAAAAAATCCATTTCTGATTTTAGCAATTTCAATTTCATACTCATTTTCTGGCTGGATGGTTGCCAATGCAGTTAATTTTTTGTGGCAAGACAATTTTATTCTTTTACCACTTTTAGCCTTAACAACTTTTAATTTCATTAAAAATAAAAAATATATTCCTTTTATTTTTTTGTTTGCTTTTATAATAATCGATAATTTTTATATAGCTTACATGGTTGGATTATTCATGCCATTTTTTGCATTGTGGTACCTAACTCAAATAAATTTATCAATTAAACAAAAAATTACAATTTTCATTAAATATCTGTTATCGATGATCCTTTCGGTTTTAATTGCATCGATAACCTTATTACCTACTGGATATCAACTTTTTTTAGGAAAGGGACAAGATTCTGTTGATAAATTGGATTTTAATTTAATAAAGAATTCTTTTGGTACCTTATTTAAAATAATTCCAGGATCATTTAATTTCGAGGAAATGAAGCACGGCTTTGCTAATTTTTATATTCCAATCTTTATCTTTTTCCTAGTAATTATTTATTTGACAAATAAAAACATAAAAGTATCTACTAAAATAGCAACTGCTACAATAATTCTTTTATATCTTTCTAGTTTTATTATTAATGCTTTAAATTTAATTCAACATATGATGCAATTCCCAGTTTGGTATCCTTATAGATTCTCTTTTATATTAATTTTCTTTTTGCTTACGGTATCAGCGAGTGTTTATTCAGAAAAAGAAAAAGTAGAAATACCTTTGTTGGCTTTATTTTTAATTATTATTATCGTTATTTCTATTCAATCGTTATTGAACTTTAAAAACTTTGATTTTTTAAGCGAAAATACCTCATTAGCCTTTTTATTTACTGGCATTTTCTCAATTATTGCTTTTTCAGTCGTCGGGAAATATCGAACTTATTTATTATCGATAATTGCAATTAGTTTATCTATTTTCAATTTTGTTGTTTCCTTTAATAATTTTGATTTTCTCACTTATAATGAATACAAAAAAACCGTTGTAGCATTACAAAATGGCATTCAGAACATTATGGATAAAAATTTTTACCGGATTGGGCAGACATTTTCTCGTACTCGTGGTGATAGCTTTGCTACCAATTTTTTTGGCGGTTCTCATTTTGCTTCCACAACCGATAAGCAGACACCTAAAATGTATACCGATTTTGGACAAAACGCTGGGGATTACAACGCTAGCTACTCATTTGGAACGGTATTAACCGATAATCTTTTTAGCTTTAAATATTTTTTAACCCCAAGTTATATGGATGACCACACTAAAGGGTCGGCAGCTAAAATGGCTAATTCATATCGTCCAGACTTAGAAGATTATAAAATTATTTTTAGAAATAACAACGTTACTACTTTAAAAAATTCAGATGCCCTACCAATCATCTATACTTCTAGTAAGACAATATTAAATATTCATCCTGTCGAATATAATCCAATTCAAACTACAAATGATTTTTGGGATGGGGTTACAGGTGAATATAACTACCCACTCTCTAATATTCCAATTAATCAAACACAAATAAAGTACACTAACTTAATACAAAATATTGGTTTAAATGGAATTACCTTTACTAAAAAACAGCAAAATAAAGATGCTTTTATAACAATTAATTTTGTTCCAACAACAAATGATTCTTATTATTTAACACTTGGAAATTCTATAAATAATGATAATAGCGATATTTTAATTAATAATTATTCAATTCCCAAAGCTCCAGACAAGAGAGGGGTTGGGACTTTGAATGTCGCTTATAAAAATAAAAATAAACCAATCAACATCTCAATAAAATTAAAAGAAAAGAATTTATATTTAGCTAATATTGGTTTATATCAACTAAATAATAAACAAGTTAGTACTGATGCTAAGGTAATACAATCTAGGGGAATTAAAAATCTTAAATTTTCAAATACAAAATTTAGCGGATATTTAACTGCTGATCAAAATAATAATATTCTTGTATCATCGGTTCCCTATTCAAATGGATGGACATTAAAAATTGACGGTAGAAAAGAAAAAATAATAAAAATAGATAAATACTTTATTGGCGCAAAAATACCTATAGGAAAACATAAAATTGTATTACAATATAATGAGCCGTTTATTAAAATGGCACTTTATATTTCAATAACAAGTGTTATTGGCATTTTGCTGTTAAAATTAATATTAATTTTTTATAAAAAGAATTAAACTATTATTTGAATAAAAACTAAAAATAAATTAAGTAAGGAATAAATAATGGACGAAGAAAAAGTTTTTCCAATGACCCAAGAGGGATTGGACAAAATTAAAGATGAACTTGATAATTTAATTACCGTTCGGAGGGCAGAAATTGCTCAAAGAATTAAAGAAGCCCGCCAATTTGGTGATTTATCTGAAAATTCAGAATATCAATCAGCTAAAGATGATCAGGCTTTTATTGAGGGAAGAATTGTTAAATTACAAAATATGATTCAATATGCGCAAGTAATTAATTCTGCTGATGTTGCAAAAAATGAGGTTTCCCTAGGAAAAAAAGTTACTTTTAAGGAAATTCCTAATGGAAATGATGAAAGTTATACCATTGTTGGTTCCGCCGAAGCTGATCCTTTTGAAAATAAAATATCGAATGAATCTCCAATGGGCCAAGCACTTATTGGGCATAAAACTGGAGAAACGATTGAAATTCCTCTCCCTAACGGAAATAAGCTTACAGTGGAAATATTGCACGTGAAAACAGCATAAAAAAACTTCTTAATTTAAATTAAGAAGTTTTTTTATTTTACATTATCGTATTGCGATAAATTATAAGTTTCTATAATTTCAATAATTTTATTTTCATACTCTGGATCAGTAGCGTAACCATCAACTACTAATTCATGCGCAGCAGTTTTATAATCTCTTGCTTTAATCACTGAATCAAAAACGTGTGGCTTCAAGTCGGTTCCGTTATATAAAAATTTAGCATGTTCTTCCATACCTTGTTTCCATGAATCAAAAACAGCAAAGGAATCATTAACTGTAGATTCAGTTTTGCCGTCCCAGAATTCTGTAGTTTGAAGTGTAACTGATTTTTGGCCAGATTGAGCCTTAATACCGTAATAATTATTATATTTGGAAGCTAAGGTTGATTTACCCCACTGTGACTCTAGAATAGTTTGAGCTAAATTAATTGAGGTTAAAATACCGTATTTTTTTTGCATTTCTTGAGCATAATTTACTCTTTCTTGAATAAATTGCAATTTTTCAATATCAGTGTTAGGTCCAGTTGTAAATAAAGTATACATTGACGGTACATCCATTGATTTTTGAATATAGTAATTTCCTGCCTTTAAAGCAGAATCTCCTTTAGAAACGAAGTACTGATAAAAGACACTAGAATCCTTAATCAATTCCTTTTGCTTTAATTGAGAAGCTAATTTATCAACAGTAGAACCGCTTGGAAAATTTATTTTGATATAGTTGTTATCATTTGGGTCTACTGCTTTAAGTGCCTGCTTATTGTATGCTTCCTGTTTTTTTTCTGAAATCGAATAATGGATAGCTAAACCAATAGCTGCTAATAACATTACAGCTATTCCAATAATAAAACCCTTGTTTTGTTTTTTTTTCTTTTTCGGTTGCATAATTGGGCCTAATTCTTGATTATTGTTTAACTGATTAATTTGGCCGTTATTGTATGGCATTTGAGAATTACTATACGAATTAAATTGAGGATTATTACTTGAATTATCGCTATTGTTTGTAGGTGGTAATTTCATTAATTTTTAATCTTTCTCCATTAAGTTTACAACATCGCGAGCAATAGCTAATTCTTCATTAGTTGGAATTAGTAAGGCTTTAAAACTAGAATCGTCAGTTGATAACTGAACTTCTTCTCCACGCTTTGCGTTATTTTCTTTATCAACTTTTAAACCGAGATAATTAAATTTATTCATTATTTTTTCACGTATAGGCGAAGAATTTTCTCCAATTCCAGCAGTAAATATAATCGCATCAACACCTTCTAACTCCATAATATATTGCGAAACATATTTTGCAACGCGATCAACGAACATATTAATAGCCAATTTAGCGTGATGATTGGTTTGTTCGACTTCCAATAAATCTCTCATATCAGTTGAAATAGTTGAAATACCGATCAATCCTGATTTATTATTCAAGACATTCATCATTTGTTCATCATCAAGTTCTTCTTTTTCTTTAATGTAATCAACTAAGGAAACATCAACATCACCTACTCTTGTTGCCATGATTAATCCAGCAATTGGGGTAAATCCCATTGAAGTATCTATACTTTTACCATTTTTAATTGCTGTAATCGATGCTCCAGCTCCAAGATGTAGCGTAATCAGCTTTAATTCATCTAAAGGTTTATTTAAAATCTCAGCAGCTCGACTTGCGACATAGCGATGGCTGGTTCCATGTGCTCCATACTTACGTGCTCCGTACTTCGTATAGTATTCATATGGCAATCCATATAAGTAATTTTCTTCTGGCATCGTTTGGTGGAAGGCAGTATCGAAAACTACTACTTGAATAGCATTTGGCATAGCCTTACTAAACGCTTTTATGCCTTGCGCATTAGCTGGATTGTGTAATGGTGCATAAGAAGCTAATCTTTCAATTTTTTCAATCACCTCCGGCGTTGCTACAACTGATTTATTAAACCATTCTCCACCTGCAACAACACGATGTCCGACTCCTTTAATATCGTTAAAATCATTTACAATTTTAAAATCAGTAAATTTTTTTAATAAATATTGAATTGAAGATTCATGATTTTTAAATTCCAAACGTTCGCTATATTTTTTTCCGTTATATTTGATTGTTGCATTATCATCTTCATCTAAAATGCTCCCAATTCTTTCAATAACTCCTTCAGAAATAACTGTTTCCTCTGGCATTTCTAAAAGTTTAAATTTAAGAGATGAAGATCCCGCGTTTACTGATAAAATTTTAGTCATTATTTTCCTCCATTATTTTTATTCCATTCATCAATATAATTTTTAAAATTATCAATTTTACCAAAATCATTAATTGGCGGTATTGAATAAATTAAAATTTTAGACAACATATTACTATTATCACCTTTTTTATTCTGAAAAACTACTAATGAAACTTCTGAACCTGAAAAATAGCTTTTATCAAATTGCATCAATGCTTTAAGTTGCATTTGTTTTGTATATTTCTGAAAAGCAAATACAAATTCATCAGTACGATTGACTTCAATATCATCAGTAATAACAAAAAGATACTCATTTTCTTTAGAAGTATTAATAAAGCGATCAAAAACATTTTCTAATTCGGTATTAATGGCTTGTGAAATATAAACATTCCCATTATTATTTTTGTTATTATTATCATTATTTTGTGTAATATTACTTACATATGTAGAGTATTTACCCTTTAATTCTTCTGGCACTTCAGCAGACGAATGCAAGGCACTGCTAATATAAAAAATTAGATCAGGAAATTTAGCGTCAATTTCCTTAATTACTGGCACATTTTTATAATAAATTCCAATAATTAAAGCAAGAATTTGGCCAACTGAAAAAGGAGTAGTTTTATTCAACTCCGCAATCTTATTTTCAAATTTTTTAGCCCAAAAAAGTCCTAAACTAAACAATAGTTCATCATTAGATAAATTATTGTTTAGTTTAATAAAATCTATTAATTTACTATCATTATAATTTTGAAAATTAATTTCTTGATCAAGCGATACTATTTTTTTTGTAAATTCAGTAATTTTATTCAAATCCATAATAATAATTTTACTTGTTTAATGTTTCGATTTTGTTAAAATATTTTTCTAATCTTTTCATCGCAATTGAATCATTAGCATTAATAGATATTGAAAATGTTAAAAATACAATAAAAATCGAAATTAAAATAATTGTATTCAATAAAATAAAACTCTTATTCTTTTTCATTATCTTCATTTTTTAATAATAGTTTGGCACTAGCAGTAGTATTATCACTAAAAGTAACTTTTATAAAATTATTATTTACACTGAATTTTTTTAAATTATTTAAAAGTGGCATAGTCCCTCCAATGTCTGTTGTTAAAATTAATTTTTGATTAATCATTTTTAAAATATACTTTTCTTTTTTATTGTTTTCGAGAATAATTTGATCTGAGCTAGACTCTAAAAAATGGAAATCTTTTTTCATATCTTCAATTTGAACCATCATTTGATAAAAATTTATTTGATTGGAATAAAAATCTTTTTGATTAAATGTTTTTTTAAAAGTGGAAAACAACATTAAAATTATTGATAATATAGTTAAAGAAATAATTAATTCAACTATCGTGAAACTATCTTTCTTCATTAAAATTATCTTCCAATCTTTTTCTAGCATGCATCATATTATTAAAATTATCCTGTGTATTTTTAATTTGAAAAGAATAGATAGTAGCAATCATAGTTATAAAAAACAAAAAAATTGATAATGATAATATTGCCTCCGACAATAAAAATGATTTAATTTTTTTCAAATCTAAATACTCCAAATCCTAACGAATAAATTAATCTTCCAATAATTTTATTATTTAAGTCATATATCTCAACACTAGTTGGCGCTACATATCCATTTGAATGTAATATTATTTCTTTTGTTTGAAATTTAATATTTTTATTTAAAATTAATGTTCTACCATCACATTCTATTTTAGAATTTGAAAATCTAATATAAGTATCTTGGTCAGAAAGAAAATTTTTCATTTTAATAGAATCATAAAAAGACTCATATTCTTTTACCGTTCTATCTAAAATAAAATCTTGATTATTTTCTCTTTTCTGTAAGGTAACAATTGAAATACTTGAAATAACCAGCAATACAACCATTATTTCAATCATTGAAAAAGATTTTTTACTTAGTAACTTTAGTTCCATTAATACTTATTCCTAATTTTTGAGCTTTTTGCGCTTGATCGTCGGTTAAGTAACCTTCTGAAGTTA
>JAITDY010000004.1 GCA_031282325.1 Lactobacillaceae bacterium
CATTCAAGGAATCATTAAATAAAAATTTATTAATTATCAAAATATCTTTGAATCTCTGTGATTTTATTCCAAACATCGTTTTCCCTCCTTATCAAGGATGAAATATCATCAACACTACCTTTAAATGGTGTTAAATTACCATTTTTCATTAATAAAATTTTATCTGAAAATTTATTTACAACATTGCTTTCATGCGAAACAATTATAATATGTTGCTTTTTAGATATATATTTAAAAATTTCTTGAACAATTATAGTTGTTTCAAAATCCAGACCACTAAATATTTCATCAGCTAAAATGTACTTCGTGTGTGTAGCTATTGCAACCGCAATTTGAATTTTCTTTTTCATGCCAAATGAATATTCCGATAATAAAGTTTTTTTATAATCTTCAATATTTAATATTTGTATCAATTTTAAAAAATCTTCTTTATTTGATCTAGGATATCTCGACAAAACAAAATTAGAATACTCAAAACCTGTCATAAATTCAGGTAAAAAAAAATCAGAAGGAACATAAAAAACAAGTTCTTTAAATTTTCTATCTCCAACAAAATAGTTATCCAAAAAAATTGATCCATTATCTTCTATACTTGACATTCCAACTAAACAATTAAAAAAAGTAGTCTTACCACTTCCATTAGCACCAACTATAATAGTAATACCCGTATTATTAAAGGAAACATTTATGTTTTTCAAAACATAGCGATCACCATACTTTTTATTTAAATTAATTATTTTCAACATGTTTTCATCAAACAACACAATATAAATAATTTAAATAAAAATCAACGTTTACATCCAATTCCCATCTCCCAAAAATTTGGCCAGTGAAATTTAACATTTCCATTAAAACTATATCCCTTGCTAGTGCAATAAAATGCATAAGCAAAAACACCTACTAATGCTACCAAGGCAAAAACAACCCAAAACCATTGATTTATAATTGTTTTTGCGTATTTTTTTTGTAATTCCATATAATACGAATATATAATACCTTTAAACATCTTTAGCTCCCTATTTTTTGTGAAAATGTTTACTTTCACAAAAAATTATATCATATTATAGACTAAATAAAGACTTAATTAAAAAATTTAATTAATAAAACAGTTAGTAATAATTACTAACTGTTTTTGATTAATTAAGGATTATTTAAATCACTAGCATGGAAGGTGTCTCCATGATCAAGATCTCCATAATCATATCCAGCTTCCAGCCATGCCTGCCTTTGCGATGCGGTACCATGTGTAAAATTGTCAGGATTAACATATCCAGCTGATTTTTGCATTAGTACATCATCTCCAATATTTCCGGCAACTGTTAGGGCATCTTTTAAATCATCTTTTTCTAAAATAACTTGTCCATTGGCGGTATTTTTTTGAGTTCCCAACCACTTTGCAAACATTCCAGCATAGTAATCAGCTTGCAGCTCCAAACGCACAGAAAGTTTATTATATTGAGTTTGGCTCATTGTTTGGGATGCTTTTTCCATTTGAGCTTCTGTTCCTAACAAATTTTGAATGTGATGACCAAATTCATGAGCAATTACATAAACCATAGCGAAGTCGCCATGGGCTTGATAATTTTGTTTTAATTCCGTAGCAAAAGATGGATCTAAATAAATTTTTTCGTCGCTAGGGGAATAAAATGGACCCATGTCTGATGATGCCATTCCAGTTGGGGTCATTGTAGAACCGCTATACAAAACAAGTGCTGGATCTCGATAACCAGATATACCATTTTCAGCAAAATATTGCTTCCAAAATTTTTCTAAACTGTTTAAGGTAAAGGCAACTAGTTGTTTTTCATTAGATGCTGAATCATCTGTAGAAGTAGAAGATAATTGATCTGACTGATCGCCAAAAATTTGACTTAAAATATCGCCTGTTCCGTTTTCATCTGCAGTAGTTTGGGTTTGTGTGGTCGGGATTGTTGTAGAACTACTACTATTACCACCAAATAATCCTCCTAGACCTCCGTTTAACACTAGGCCTAGGATAATCATAATTACAATTCCACCAATACCACCTCCAAAAGCCCCTGACGGTATTGGTAAGCCGCCCATAGAACTTCCGCCACCTACAGATGAAGAAGTATTATCTCCCAGTCCATTTAAAATACTGCTTAAATCTATTCCGCTATTTGAAGACGATTGCCCTGTTCTATCTTCAATTTCATCTGACTGTGTTTCGCCTTGCCAATTCATAGAATTCCTGCCCTTGCAATATTATTTAACCCTGCCAATTGTTTCATTAAAGAGTGAATCAATTGATTTTGTTGTTTCTTCCCATTTATCATTAAAAATAACTTGTGCTTTTTGTGATAATTCTTCTGGCAAAATCATGTCACGTTCGAAATCACTAGATGATGTTCTTAATTCCACCTGTTTGGGATCATCTCCTCGTTGAACTAAACGTTCTTTAAATTCCTCACGATCAGTGGTGGTAATAAACCAGACTTCTGCCTTATTTCCTAATTCTTCAAAATAAGTAATGGCTCCTACAGTATCAACAACTAATAAAATGTAATCAGGATACTTGGTATTTTGGGATTGTTCAAAAGCACGTTCTAATCCTTCATAAGAAGAACCATAGTGATTACCAGAAAAAGCTACTTGCTCGATAAAATGATTTTTATTAAAAGTTTCAAGGGTTTCGAAATAATAATCAACTCCGTCAATTTCGCCATCACGTTTTGGACGAGTAGTATGGGTGATTACTTTAGGCAATCCATAAGTTTCTGTAATATAACTTGCAACTGTGGTTTTTCCAGCACCAGATGCTCCTGTAATAACGATAACGTGTTGTCCCATATCTACTTATTTAAAAATCATAATCTTTAAGTATGATTTTTTCTATCTCCCCTATTTGATATTTTTTATTATTAATTATAATTGATAAATCATCACTAATATCATTAACGATTCCAGATATTTGTAAATCATTTATTTTTAAAATTACCTTTCTACCAATTATAAAGGAATATTTTTTATATTTGGATACTGTATCACTGGATATTAGCTGATTTAAAATCTTTTTAATTAAATTATCTATTTTAATTTCTGGAATAAACGTAATATTCGGCAAGTTAACAGCACTAGTATTAAAATTCAGCCCAACTCCAATGTAATATTGATCATTCCTTTTATCAACTAATATGCCTCCAGCTTTATTAAAATTTTCGTCAACAATATCATTAACCCATTTAATTCCAAATTGGGATTTATGCTCATTACCGAATTTTTTTTTTAAAACTTCATTAATTTCGTCAATAATCGAGACTGCAACCGCTCCAACTATTAAGCCCGGTCTTTGCCTTAAATCGCCAACAACTAGGGTAAAAAATAAGCCATCTTTTGATATAAATTTTCGATTCACTTTTCCATGACCATTTGTTTGTTGTTTTGCTTGCACTACAAACGGCGGATCTAATTGCAATTTTTTGGCATAATCCTGAGTTGAATCAATTGTTTTTAATTTTATTAATCGATACATAAGTTTTATAGATTACTGAGATAATAATAACTTTTATAATTGTTGGAATAATAAAGGGAAAAATTCCTGCCTTAAACATTTCTAGCGTGCTATTGCCTAAAATAAAAGTCATAAATGCACTGCCAAAAATCAAATTCATGAATCCGGCGAACATGTTTGTAAATAATGGAAATTCTCTATTAATGAAGAAGGGGAACAATAAAAATGTTAATAAATAGCCACCAGTAATACCAAAAATCACCGATAACCCAGCTTTTCCTCCAGCAAATACTGGCAATCCAACCGCACCAAATAATAAATACAATAAAATTGCAAAAAAAGCGATTTTCTTTGTAGGCGACAAAGTTGAAATTAAACCCACTATTAAGGATTGTAAAGTAATTGGAATTGGCCCAATTGGAAAAGCTATAGGCGACAAAATCATTAACAAAGCGCTAAACATTCCAATTTGAATTAATTCTTTAGTATTCATCTTCACCCGGGGTTTGATTGGAAATAGCTGCGATATCAATTTCTCTATCAATCCAACCCTTATAAAAACTTTCTTCATGGCTAACCAAAATTAAAGTCCCGGGGAAATTTTGTAGTGCTTTTTTTAAGGCCATTTTAGTTGTTTCATCTAAATGGTTTGTTGGTTCGTCTAAGATTAGGAAATTCGATTCTATTAATTCCATTAATGCAATTTTAACTTTTGTTTGTTCTCCGCCAGATAGCAAACTGATCTCTTTCATGGCGTTACTTCCATTAATGCCGGCTGCCGCCAAACGAGAACGCAATACTTTAGTTTCCTCTTTCGGATAAGCTTGTTGAATTATTTGTAGCGGAGTTTGCTTGTCGTTGTCCCAAATTAAATCTTGATCAAAATAATTTACAATCGCACTTGGAGAAAATTTAGAACTTCCGGATAAGGGTTTTAAATATCCCAATAAAGTTTTAATTAAGGTTGATTTTCCGGCTCCATTAAAACCTTTAAAAACTACTTTCTCGCCAGAATTTAAAGCAAAAGTAATTGGATTTAAAATTGGATGATCTTTTTGATAACCGACAACTAATTGACTAGCTTTCACTGCATCAGTACTCATGCTTTCAACATATGGAAAATTAAATGAAGCCCGAGGATTTTCCTCCGGACGTTCTACAATTTCCATCCGGTCAAGCATTTTTTGCCTTGATTTTGCCATATTCGCTGTTGATGCACGTGCCTTATTTTTAGCGATGAATTTTTCAGCCTTTGCAATAACTTCTTGTTGCTTATCGAATTGTTTTAATTGTTGTTCGGTCCGTTCATTTTTTTGGCGCATTGCTTGGTTAAAATTACCACGATATTTAGTTAATTTACCAAATGAAACATCTAAAATTGCATTAGTTACTTCATTTAAAAAATCAAAATCATGAGAAATCACTAGTACCGCACCATCGAATGATTGCAGATATCCTTCTAACCACGCAATATGGGCGACGTCTAAATAATTAGTTGGCTCATCTAAAATAATAATATCGTTGTTTTCTAGCAACAACTTAGCCAAAATTATTTTTGCTCTTTGCCCACCAGACATTTCAGAAATTATATGATCTTTTCCAATTGAATCCAGACCTAATCCAGTAATGATTTGATCGATTTTAGTATCAATCGAATAAAAATCATTTGCGTCTAACTCTTCTTGCATTCTACCGGCACGTTCTAATAATTTATCTTCTAGTGTTTCAGCATATTTGGTATATAGATTCTCCATTTGTGCTTGTATTTTATAAAGTTGCGAATAAGCAGTATGCAAAAAACTTTCCAGTGTGGAATCAGCAGGAATATCAGCATATTGATCTAAATAACCAATTTTTATATTATTTTGCCAAACAATTTTACCTTTTATTGGAAGTTGTTGACCAGTTACAATCTTGATTAAGGTCGATTTGCCAGCTCCGTTTTGTCCGACAATACCAATATGTTCTCCTTTGTGAACTTGAAATTCTGCGTCTGAATATAATATTTTTTCGGCGAACCCCATTGTAAGTTCGCTAACTTCTAGTAATGCCATATAAATTAGTATAACAAGCTAACAGGGCCAAACATTCAAAATATCCTAAATAAAACTTTATACTTAAAATATGAAACCTAGAAAAATGATGCCTAAAATTGTTCCTAGTAAAGACCCGAAACGTGCTTTGCGTTTTTATCGCGATTTTTTTTCTTTCCTGCAAGACACTGACCAAAATGGTAACCGCATTTTAATTATTGATAATGGAGTAATCCAATTTGTAAAAAACGACACCCCTAGCAACAAAATTGAAATTTTAGCTAGGGATCATTTTGAAGATATTAAAAAACATTTACAAAATTTTTTTATTGATTTTCGAATTGAAGATGATTTAAAAAATGCTTCCAAAATTTATTTTGTTTTCAAAGATACTGAAGATAATTTAATTTATTTACAAGTAAATCGCTAATAAAAAACTATTCCCTTCTAAAGAGAACAGTTTTTTACTAAGCTTCTACTAAATCATAATTACCCCATGGTTTAATTAAATGAAAAATTTCTAGATCATCTGGGTGGATATGTCCTACAACATTAATTCGGCCATCATTTTTAAAGTCCTTTCGAGCAATTTGCAATTCACCTTTATATTGTCCAAAATCATTATTACCAATTAATAAATCATATGGTTTGATATCAACGGTGTTTTTTGCTGGAAAATCTTCATTTTTATAAATCACCCGGGTTTCGGAACTACGTAAAACATAATCCGAGAAATCACCACGGTAAGTTAAGGCTTGTCCGAATAAAACTTTTTTATCTACATCGTTTAATGCAGTATCAGCAATCACTCTTAATCTAGGACGCGTCAATCTAAAAGCTTTTATGGCTTCATCTAATTCTTCATCACTAGCATAAGCATTGCCAATTACAATGTCGTTAATCAAACCACTAAATCGAAGATCTTGAACTTGAGTTCCAATTGAAAGGTTGCGGTGATCTTCTAAAGTAACTAATCCATCGACAACTGGCCATGGACCATTTTCCCCAGTAGGTGCATTCACAAAGGCACTGGTTTTTAAATGATAAGAATTATATTTTTGAGAAGTTTCTTGAAAATATGTTCGTCCTAAGCCAGTATATTTTTGTGGATAAAAATTATGACTGCCAATTAACTGATCAACATTGGGAGCATAGTCCATAATTAAATCAATATAATGGGTTCCACGAGAAATATTTGTTTCAATCATAATGCCATAAGGATTATGGCTCATTAATGATTCTTCTTGACCTGTAAAGCCAATATCTAAGCGGACACCCCATGCACCTAAATCAGCAAAAAACTTCAAATCTTGATAGCTAATACCTAAATCTGCAAAAAGTTCTGGATTAATATCAACTGTTGTTTTCATACCTAATTCATTGCCAGTAGTAATCAAACTTTTAAAAAGATTCAAATACTCTTTTGAATCTCCGACAATTTCTAGCATCGAAGTGAAGATTTTTGTATAACCTTTTGAGGCTGCTTTTTTTAAATATTCAATATTTTCCTGTAAATTGTCCTTAGTCAAATATACAGAAACTCCCATTTCACCCATTAAATATTCTCCTCGATTTGTGTTGTATCTGCATCTTCAGAAGCTTCGATTGCCAATTCACGCTTATCAAAAATCTTAAAGAATGGGAACCAGATCAATACGTCAACAATAATCAAGACAACTTGCAAGACAGCACCGGTCCATGAAGAGGTTGCTAAAAATCCTGAAATAATTGGCGGCATCGTCCAAGGAACAGCTACTCCGGTAGTACGAGCAACTAAACCACTTGCCATTGAAATATAAGAAATTAAGGCATTAACAATTGGCACTACTACAAAAGGAATTATCAAATAAACATTTAAAACA
>JAITDY010000024.1 GCA_031282325.1 Lactobacillaceae bacterium
TTTTCAAAATTAACTATCACTTTCCAGCAACGTGACTTTCTTAAAGTATTTTGAAAAACTTTCTGTTCAGTTAATAATTAAACTTTACCTTCTTTTGAATTAAAAATCAATTAATACGGGGTTTGTACATTAAAGTTCTCTATCTACCAATTTTCAAAAAATTTGCCTTCACTTTATTCCGGTTAGTATTACCAATTGTTTCTAAAAAAATAATTCTTCCGTGTCCTTTAACAGAAATAGTATCACCTCTTTTAAGAGCATACGATACATTATCAAAATTAAAAAAATTAAGTTTTACATCATTATTTTCTATTTTTGTTTTAGCATCCGATCTTGATATTTTTAATATTTCGCCAATAGCAACATCTAATCTTAGAGATGGTAACATTACAGTTATCTCTTTAGAATCGTTTTTTGGCTGAATAATTTGATCAAAATTTTTTTGAACAATATTGACATGTGTTTTTCCAATTTTTTTTATTTGGGAAATTACAAATGGCATAATCGAAGTTTCAATAATTACTTGCCATCTGCTTTCATCGGATTCAAATATATCACCGATACTTTGAAATTTAATACCGTTATTAATTAAACTTCCTAGAATTGTAGAGTGGTAAATATTATTAAATTTAGTTTCATATTCAATTTCTAACAAAGAAATATTCCAATTAATTTTATTAAAATCAATAGACTGTCGAGATAAAAACATTTTCTTTTTTTCTGAATTATTAAGTAGACCAAAAGAAATAATAAAAAGATTTTCTTTATTGGCAAAATCGTTAACTATTTGTTGTTCTCTGATATTCAAAAAATGAGTTAAATATTCACCATATTTTGCTTGATTAACGATTGAATTAGCAATTTTAGCAAATTCTTGTTCTTTTTTTGTATAATGTGTTGAATTTTCCATTGTTTATAACAAAAAAATCGCTCATTAGCGATTATATAAATTATTTGGATTCAAGTTAGAATTAGAACTTCCACCATTAATTAAGGTATTAACTACATCACCTTGAACAATGTAACCTTGTGGTGTAACTAAATACATATCTTCTCTAATTTTGCTTAAATTACCTTTAGTAGACCAAACAGCACCAGAAATAAAGTCAATTGCTCTATTCATTTGACTTTCATCAATCGATGAAAAATCTACAAATACTGGTTCTCCTTGCAGTAAAGACGCTACAATTGATTTAGCATCAGAATAAACTTTAGCTCGAATAACTGAAATTGGCTTTTGAATTGAAGGATTTACATTAGGACTAACCGGTTGTTGTATCGTTTGATTTTGGTTATTTCTATTTCCTCCACCAAAAGAAAAAGGATTTGCAGTTTGTTGCTGTCTTGGTTGTTGAAACTGTTGTTGTGGCTGTTGAATTTGCTGTTGAGGAACATATTCATCATCATAAAAATCCTCTTCGTCAGCTCCACCATTAAAAATTTTGTCAAAAAATCCGGCCATTATTAATTATCCTTTTTTAAAGAATGAAGGACGATTATCGTCATCATTTCCGTCGTTATTATTTTGTTCATCAAATACATTTGGTATTTGATTATTTGTATTTTGTATAGGTGTTTGATTTTGCTGAGTTGATGAATTACCAAACAAATTACTAGGGTCGTTTTGAATTGGTGGTTGCGTTGGAATTTGTTGTGGCTGTATATTATTTTGCTGAGGTTGATTTCCAAACACTACTGGATTAATATTCCAATCATCAAAACTTGCTTGATTATTATTTAAATTTTGATTATTAAAATCAATTGTAGTTTGTGTCGATACTGGCGAAGTATTTACATCGAAAACTGACTGTGTTGTTTGCGGTGCAACTGTTTCATTATTAAAAATGCTAGTTGATTGAGGTTGGGTTTTATTTACATTATTATGAATATTTGTAGCAATAACAGTAACTTTTAGTTCATCATCTTGCAATGAATCATCAAAAGATGCTCCAGGAACAATATTGGTATCTTCACCTACTACTTGTCGAATAACATCAGTTGCTGATTGTACGTCGAATAATTGCATCGAATCAGTTTGTGTTGCCACATTTACAATAACATCACGTGCACCTTTAATATCTATTTCCAGCAGTGGAGAAGAAATTGCGGCTTTAGTGGCATCAGATGCTCGGTTATCACCGGTTGCAATTCCGATTCCAAGTAAAGCTGTACCCCCATCACTCATAACTGTTCGAACATCAGCAAAATCAACATTTATAATTCCAGGTTTAGTAATTAAATCAGTTACGCCTCGAACTCCTTGTTGTAAAACAACATCGGCTTCATTTAAAGCATCCTTAAAATTCGCGCGTTTATCAAGTACATCAAATAACCTATCATTTGATACAACTAATAGCGTATCGACATTTTCCTTTAATTTTGCCAATCCTTCAGCAGCAAAACGTGCGCGTTTTGGTCCTTCAAAACCGAAAGGTTTTGTTACGACTGCAACTGTTAAAGCGCCAGCTTCTTTTGCCATTTTAGCAACTAATGGAATAGCACCATTCCCGGTACCGCCACCCATTCCAGTAGTCACGAAAACCATATCTGCTCCAGCGATAGCACTTTTGATTGTATTTGCAGATTCTTCAGCAGCTTTTTCACCAGTTTCTGGATTCGATCCAGCTCCTAATCCTTTTGTCAATTCAGGACCAAGTTGAATTTTAATCGGTGCTTTTGAATCGGCTAAAGATTGAGCATCTGTATTAGCTGCGATAAACTCAACGCCAGTTACACCATCTTCAATCATGCGATTAACAGCATTTGTTCCGCCACCGCCTAAACCAATTACTTTAATATTTGCACCAAAAGTTGGGGTTAATTCAACTGAAATTTGTTCAGCATTACTAGTTTTTTTCGTTTCACTATTATTCACAGTTTGTTTTCTTTCTGCCATTATTAAAAACCTCTATTCTTTTATTTTACCTAATGCATCTTTAATTTTATTTTTTATTGAATCAAAGCTTTTTTTAACATTTGAACTGGTCGAATCGAGGTTCTTTACTTGCAATTGATCATTTCGAGTATTGAAAGACCTATTTAAATTCACAGTTCCATTTATTAGTGTACCGTTTATTGCCTTATCTGTCGAGTTTTGGCCAGCTAAAGTATGTGATATTGCAATTACATTGCTCCAAGCAGGATCTCGAGCACCAATGTCCGATGGAATATATAAAATCGACCGTCTATCCAATACATCAGCTAAAAATTCATTAATACCCGTTAAAGCAGCTGCTCCTCCAGAAATTACAATATTATAATTTGGAATATCATTTCCGAAATCATTAACTAAGCGTTCATACAATTCGTTAATAATTTCCTTTAATCTAGCTACGATAATTTCAGAAACATATCTGCCTGAAACTTCTTGCAAATTACCAGTTATAGTTGATACAACATTAATTATTTGATCATTTTGAATGGTAAGTGGATCAGCAATTCCTTTAGAACGTTTTAAATCTTCAGCTGTTTTAAAATCCATTCCTAAGTTAGAAAAAGTTTCATTCAAAACATTTAAAATATCAAGAGTAATATTTCTCCCGCCTTTAGAGACACTCGTCACATAATTTATAGAATTATCTTTAATCACTGTTAAAGTAGTTTGTTCAGCTCCGAAATCAATTGTGATTGCACCATTTAAGGCATCTTGTTCATCTAAAACGTATTTATAAAATGCATAATTACTTAAAACAAATTTTTCAATGTTTAAACCGGCTTTACTTATGGCGCTTCGATATGCCTCTACTAAAATTTGTGGCGCAACATATACATTAGCTCGCATCTCCAAAGTTGCTCCAACCATACCAATTGGAGATTCAATATTGCCAAATTGATCAATTAAAAATTCTTCAGGAACAATATCAATAACTTCTTGTAAATTATTGATATCACGATTTAAAGTCATGGCATTTGCTAACACACTTTGAGTTACTTTTTGAATATGTTTTTCGTTAATTCTTCTTTCATTGTTTTCATCAGGATTAATGTTTGTATTTCCATTGATTAACCTTGAACCTGCCATCGTAGGAGGAATACCGACAATTACAGATGAAATTTGAATTCCAGTTTTTACAAAAATATCTTCGAGAACTTCATGAATCGAGGATGATAATTCATCAATGTTAGTAACTACCCCATTTTTGACACCTTTTGATGGAAGATTAGACATTCCAGCCACAACTAAAGAACCATTAGAAATGGGCATTAAAACTACTAATTTGATAGAGGATGAACCGATATCCAAACCTGCAAAATAAACATTATTATTCATATGATAATAAAATAATACATTCCTAAAATATATCTATGTTGTTTCTTAAGAAAAGTATTATTAATTGTTCGTCTTTTGTTCGTTTTGATCATCCTGATTAGATTCGCTATTTTGGTCAGAACTACTTTCTTGTGAAGAATCTTTATTGCTATTATCATCGTTGGAAGAATCTTTTTTATTTTTTTTAGGTTTTTGATATTCTTCAATTTTTTTAGGATTGGTTGCTTGCTCAATTAGATTATGGTCCTGTTCTCCAATTGGTCTTGCAAATCCATCTCCAGTTATGTCAATAACTCCATTTGTTAAATCTTTTTCAGACAAAGTACTAACAATTTGCGGATAAAATCCCATTTTCTTCTTAAAATTATTTGAGTTTGTATACACGATATTTCCATCACGCATAATAAAAGAAATTCTATGTAAATTAATTGAATTAGGAACAAAAACAACCTGACTAATTGAATTTCTAATCGAGGCATCTAATTCAAAATATTGTTTAATTGTATTTTTTAAATCAGCAGATTTCAATTTAAAATTCGAATAAACCGGAGCTTTTGTAGTTGGCATCTCTATATTTTTTAAGATAGAACCATTTTCGCTTAAAACGCTCCATTTTTGATCATTATTTACATAACCAAAATCAATATTTTCTTGAACCAAAACATTTAAAACCCCCTCAGGTTTAAATGCTAGTTTCAAACTTTTCACATCTTCATTATTTTTTATTTTATTATTTATTGTATTTTCTTGATTTTTTAGCAACCAATACGGTGTTCCGACCCGAATATTTAAACTATTAAGCAATTTTTTATAGTTTGTTTGTACTGTTTTTACTTCAATTTTCCGAACCTTATTAAAGGGCAAAATAATCAAAAAAATAACCAAATCTATAAATATTAACAAAAAAAGGCTGTTGAAGAGATAGTTTTTTTTCATATTTAAATTTGTATTGTTATTTTCCATTTTTTATTACATCCAAAATTAAGTTATATAAATCATCAGAGGCGTGTGGGTAACCATTAGTTTTAGCAGCTTCTTTTAAGGAATTCAATTTTTTTTCATCTAAAACTATCGCTTTCATATCATGAAATAATTTAGCAGGAGTTAAATCATCTTCTAAAATAACTTTCGTGGCACCTCTCTTTTCAAGCGCTTGTGCGTTTAATGTTTGTTGATTGCCGGTTACATTTGGAGATGGAATTAAAATTGAAGCCAAGCCAACAGCTGTAATTTCAGATAAAGTTGTAGCTCCAGACCGCGACACGATTAAATCAACATTTTTCAATAATTGATTCATATTATCAATATATGGTAATACCAAAATATTCTTAGTATCTTTCAGTCCCTCTTCGGCTAATTGCAATTTTACAGAATCAAAATATTTTTTACCAGTTACAAAAATTAATTGCATTTCTTTTTCTTTAGAAAAACGGTTAGCTACAACAATAATTGCTTGATTAATTCTATTTGCTCCTTGTGAACCTCCAAAAACTAGGATTGTTTTTTTATTTTTTTTCAGCCCCAATTCAGATGGTGAGATAAAATCATTTTCATCAGCTACTTCTTGTCCTCTAGGATTTCCAGTTAAAACAATTTTATTTTTAATAATTGGAAAATTTTTCTTCGTATCAGTAAAACTAGTAGCAACTCTATTTGCTTTTTGTGCTAAAAGACGATTTGTGAACCCGGGAGCTAAATTTTGTTCATGAATAATCGTTGGTATTTTATTTTCCTGAGCAGCAATCATAGTTGGAGCTGAAGCATATCCCCCCATGCCCACAACAACATCAGGTTTAAAATCCTTAACTATTTGTGAAGCTTTTTTTACAGCTCTTTTTAGCATTAAAAGGGTTTTAATATTTTCAAAAGGATTTTTTCTAGATAGTCCTTTAATTTCTAATGGTATAAAATCAATATCAGCATCTGGAACAATTTTAGTTTCAATCCCCCTTTTGGCACCGATATATAAAATTTTAGAAGTTGGATCTTTTTCAATAATTTTTTTTGCCAAGGCCAAGGCAGGATAAATATGGCCACCTGTACCGCCTCCAGTTAATATAATTTTCATTACCAATTAACTCCATTTACCATTTTTTTAAATTCTTCACCTCTTATTTCAAAATTAGGATATTGATCCCAACTAGCTGCTGCTGGACTAAACAAAATAATTTGATTAGTTTTTGAATTTTTAGATGCAATGTTCACAGCTTCACCAAGATTATCAGCAATTTGAACATCATTAATATTAATTTTTAAAGCTACATCTAATAGTTTATTCTTTGTTTCACCAATAAAAACTGCTTTTGATACTTTTTTAAGATTCGGGATTAATTTGCTAAAATCATCACCTCGATCTAGGCCACCAGCAATCCAAAAAATATCGTCATCTGGAAAGCTATCTAAAGCGCTCTGGGTAGCTTCAATGTCAGTTGCTTTGGAATCGTTATAAATTTTTCTACCATTAAAATCACCAACAAATTCAAGTCTATGTTCAAC
>JAITDY010000029.1 GCA_031282325.1 Lactobacillaceae bacterium
TGTTGTGTTGTGTTGTGTTGTGTTGTGTCATTAGAATTTACACCTTTTCCTATTTATTAATTAAATACAACTTATATTTTAATATAAAATTTTTATACAAAAAAATCGAAAGCGGACGATAAAAAATCAATAAAAAAAGTTAATGTTCGTGTATAAACCATGCTATAATCTTTTCGGTTTTAAAATAAGTATTTTATAAATCATCAATAAAATATAAGTATAAATGGGGAAAAAATGAAAAAATTATATGGATTATTAGCTGCTATTGTAGCAATAGTAGCGATTATTTTTGCTGTTTCAAAAGGAGGTTCGTCATCAAAAAATGATGCAACCTCAACTAAAAGTTCTAATACAACAACTGCAAAGAAATTTACTGCAGCCTTAATTACCGATACCGGTGGAGTGGATGATAAATCTTTCAATCAATCTGCTTGGGAAGGTTTAGAAAAATGGGGTAAAGATAATGGCCTTTCAAAAGGCAATAATGGATATAATTATTTTCAATCCGATTCTGAATCAGATTTTCAAAATAATATAAACCAAGCAATTGCTGGTAAATATAGTATTGTTTATGGAATTGGATTTATTTTAAAACAATCTATTGAAGATACTGCTAAGCAAAATCCCAATACGAAATTTGTATTGGTTGATGACATTATTAAGGGCCAAAAAAATGTTGTATCAGCAACTTTTGCCGATAATCAAGCTGCCTATTTAGCCGGTGTAGCTGCTGCTAAAACTACACAAACGAAAAAAGTTGGTTTTATTGGCGGAATTTCTGGTGAAGTTCTAGACCGTTTTGAAGCCGGTTTTGTGGCTGGAGTACATTCAGTTGATAAAACAATTGATGTTAATGTTCAATACGCAGGTTCGTTCTCGGATGCATCAAAAGGAAAAACAATTGCACAAGCTATGATTGCCAATAAAATCGATGTAATTTATCAGGCTGCTGGTGGAGTTGGTTCAGGTGTGTTTGCTGAAGCCAAAGCTGAAAATGAAAGCAAAACTGCTGATGCCAAAGATAAGGTATGGATTTTAGGAGTCGATCGTGATCAAAAAGATGACGGGGAATACACTTCTAAAGATAATCAAAAATCTAATTTTGTACTAGCATCAACTATTAAAAAAGTTAGCGATGTTATACTTTCAGTTAACAAATTAGAGGCAGAAAACAAATTCCCCGGTGGAAAGCATCTAACATTTGCTATTAAAGATGGCGGTGTTGATTTAGTCGATTCAAAAATGTCTGATGAAACAAAAAAAGCTGTTGATAAGGCTCGTCAAGAAATTAAAAATGGAGATATTACAGTTCCACAAAAACCAAGTAAATAACATTTAAAAATAGCGCGCTATATTTAGGGCGATATTTTTTTATAAATTTTTAAGGAGCGTAAAAGATGAGCAAAACAACAACAGAAACTTTAAATGCAATTGAAATGAAAAATATTACTAAAATATTTGGTAATTTTAAAGCTAATGACGATATCAATATCACTCTTAAAAAAGGTGAAATTTTAGCTTTATTAGGTGAAAACGGGGCTGGAAAATCAACTTTAATGAATATTTTAAGTGGACTTTTGCAACCAACATCAGGACAAATTTTGTTGAATGGCAAATTAACAAATATTGATAGTCCAGCAACTGCTAGTAAATTAGGTATTGGTATGGTTCACCAACATTTTATGTTGATTGATGATTTTACGGTAGAAGAGAATATTTCTTTAGGTTATGAAAATACTAAACACTTCTTTTTAGATAAGAATAAAACTGAGCAAGAAATAAAACAAATATCAGAGCAATATGGATTAGGTATCGATTTAAAACAAAAAGTTGCAGATATAACGGTAGGAATGCAACAAAGAGTAGAAATATTAAAAGTTCTTTATCGAGGTGCTGATATTTTAATTTTGGACGAACCTACCGCTGTGCTAACGCCCCAAGAGATTGATGAATTAATTGAAATTATGCATGGGCTAACTAAAGAAGGAAAATCGATTATATTGATTACCCATAAGTTAGATGAAATTAGAAAAATAGCTGATCGGGTTACCGTTATCCGTCGCGGAAAAACTATCGATACATTTTCCACTAAAGGTGTTTCTAATAAAGAGTTAGCCCAATTAATGGTCGGTAGAGAAGTTTCTTTTAAAACTAAGAAGCCAGAATCACTACCAACCAAAACAGTATTATCAATTCGCAATTTAATAGTAGAAAATAAGCAGGGGATTCAATCGGTTAACGATGTTGACTTAGACGTATTAGCCGGAGAAGTAGTTGGAATCGCTGGAATCGACGGCAATGGACAATCGGAATTGATTCAAGCTATTTTAGGATTAACTAAAATTAAAAGTGGCACAATTGAGATTTTAGATAATGATGTCACTAATAAAAATGTAAAAGATATAATTCAACAGGCTGGTAATATTGTTGGCCAAGTACCAGAAGATAGGCAAAAAGAAGGTCTTGTTTTAGACATGAATATTGCTGAAAATATTATTTTAAAAACTTATAACCGATATCCAAATTCCTCAAAAGGGATTTTAAATTATAAAAATATAAATAGTCATGCACGCGATTTAATTACAGAATTTGATATTAGAACTACTAATGAACAAAATAAAGTTAAATCTCTTTCTGGTGGTAATCAGCAAAAAGTAATTATTGCTAGAGAAATAGATCAAAATCCTGAATTATTAATTATTAGCAACCCTACTCGTGGATTAGATGTTGGTGCAATTGAATATATCCATCAACGTATTATTGAACAACGTACTTCAGGCAAAGCGGTACTTTTAGTTAGTTTTGAATTAGATGAAATTATGAATCTTTCCGATAGGATTGCTGTTATGCATGCTGGTAAAATTCAGGGAATTGTTAATGCTAAATCTACTAATGAAGAACAGCTAGGATTGCTAATGGCTGGCGTTTCAAATGGGGGGGAAAATGAATAATAAACTAGATAAATTTTTTGTACCAATATTATCAGTAATTTTTGGTCTCTTAATTGGGGCTTTAATTATAGCTTTGATTGGTTATAACCCAATTTTAGGCTATCAATCGATGTTGAATTCTAGTCTTGGAAATTCTTTGTCCATCGGCGAAACTTTAAGAACAGCCACACCATTAATTTTGACGGCCCTTGGATTTGCCGTTGCTAATTATGTGGGATTATTTAATATTGGTTTGAGTGGACAAGCGCTGGCTGGATGGGTAGGATCTATTTGGTTTGCATTGGTATTTGATGGATTACCAAAAATAATTTTACTGCCCGGATCAATTTTAGCTGGTATCCTAGCTTGTGCTTTAATTGGAATAATCCCGGGAATTTTAAAAGTTTTTTTTAACACAAGTGAAGTAATTACAACTATTATGATGAACTACATCTTGTTATTTGTGTCTACTCATATCACTCATAATATTTGGCCCAAAAGTTTTATGCAAGGTACTGATTCAACTAAAATAATCAGTAATAATGCAAGTTTGCGTACAGAATGGTTAACAAATTTAACTGGAGGTAGCCGTCTTAATTTGGGATTCTTACTTGCACTTATTTTTATAATTTTAATTTATGTATTAATTAAATACACTACTTTAGGATTTGAAATTAAAACAATCGGCTTAAATCCAATAGCTGCTAAATATTCAGGAATTTCTTTGAAAAAAACAATTGTTAGTGCTATGGCAATTTCTGGAGGTCTAGCTGGTCTAGCTGGAGCTACTGAAGGTCTAGGAACATTTCAAAATTTCTTTATTCAAAGTCAATCTTTAGGAATTGGTTTTGACGGAATGGCAGTAGCCTTATTAGGAAGTGGATCCCCAATCGGAATCTTCATTTCGGCCTTATTATTTGCTGTTTTAAAAAATGGTGCACCGGGGATGAATTTGGCTGGTATTCCACCGGAAATAGTCAATGTAATTATTGCCATAATTATTTTCTTTGTTGGTGCTAAATATTTAATTAAATATTTTATTACCGTTGAACCTAAAAAAGAAGTAAAAGGAGAGGAAAACAAATAATGAATATAGTTTCAATTTTAACTTTAGTAGTTTCGTCAACCTTAATTTTTTCTGCCCCTTTGATATTAACAGCAATTGGAGGAACTTTTTCTGAACGTTCTGGTATTGTAAACGTTGGATTAGAAGGAATTATGGTTATTGGTGCCTTTTCAGCGGTAGTGTTTAATTTATCTTTTGCAGATAAATTTGGCGATGCAACACCCTGGATTGCTTTGATTGTTGGAGGAATAGCTGGAATATTTTTCTCCCTAATTCATGCAGTAGCAACGATAACGCTTCGTGCTGACCATATAATTTCTGGAACTGTGTTAAATTTATTGGCACCATCTTTAGCTGTTTTTTTAGTAAAAGTAATTTATCAAAAAGGTCAAACTGATAATATCAAACAAGCTTTTGGATATTCAGATATTCCCTTATTAGATAGAATCCCTTTTTTAGGACAAATCTTTTTTTCTAAAACATCCATTGTAGCTTATATTGTAATTTTTATTTCTTTTGTTGCATGGATAATAATTTTTAAAACGAAGTTTGGTTTGCGTTTAAGATCGGTTGGTGAAAATCCTCAAGCAGCCGATACTTTAGGTATAAATGTTTATTTAATGCGATATTCTGGCGTTTTAATTTCTGGATTAATGGGTGGTCTAGGAGGAGCTTTATTTGCCCAATCAATATCTATTAATTTTAGTATCAGCACCATTGCCGGCCAGGGTTTTATGGCTATGGCAGCTATGATTTTTGGAAAATGGAATCCAATTGGTGCGATGTTATCTGCCTTATTTTTCGGTTTTGCCCAATCACTTTCAGCAGTTGGTTCCCAAATATCTTTTATTAAAAATGTACCAGTAGTATATCTACAAGTAGCCCCTTATGTAATTACGATTATTGTTTTAGTAGCATTTTTAGGAAAATATAACGGTCCAAAAGCTAATGGAACTAATTATATTAAAAGTAAATAATAAAAAAACATCTCACTAATATATAAATTTATTTTATAAGAGATGTTTTTTATTTTACCCAATTTTTAATTTGCTTTTCGGTAATAAAAATTCTTGTAAAAGCATGGGGAGTTAATCTTCTAAAAAATAAAGCCCAATGTAAAATAATCAATAATAAATCAAGAGAATCTGATTTTCTAAAATAAAGCCATACAAATAATAAAACAGTCGGGGGCAACAAAAACAAGACAATTATTACCCATAAACGTTCGCCAAACCAACCAGTCATAATTTTATTTACTGAATTAGTATCATTGAATGGCTTGATTAAATTAATATCATAGGTCTTTTTTTGTTTGCCAAATAACCATAATAAATATGGAATTAATAAAGATATTACAAGTCCCAACCACCAAAATATACCACTAGGCATTATAAGATGTGGGATATTTAATTGTGGGATTTTAGTTGCGATCCAGTATGGAGTTACTAAAATTCCGGAGATAATAACTGCCCATAAAAGTAAATGGTGGGCCATGGACTCAGGCAATATTTCTGGTGTAAAATAAACTTTTTTATTTTTTTGATCTGCTAATAAAGTTCCATTTTTTGTTGAACGGATGAAAATTAAATCTTGTGAATTTATCATATATTTTAATAGTACTAAAAAAGAGCTTTTTGAATTAGCCCTTTTTAAAAAATTTATTTAGTTACAGCACCAAGAATTTTAGTAGCAATGGTTGCTAATTGGTCCTGGTCTAGGCTACCTAAAATAGTTGAAATTAAATTAGGATCGTTAGTTTTTTCAGCTTCTTGAACCTTAGCTTGATCAACACCTTGATCCGTTAGAATTTTTCCTGCTGTTTCTGCTAATTTATCTCCAGAAAGTGCTGTAATAATTTTACTTAAATCAAATCCTGAATTGGTTTCTTGAACAGCTGGCTGTGTAGTTGTAGTTTTGTTTCCGTTAAGTACTTGTCCTAAAACATTTTGCACCAGTTGCCCAATAATTGCATCTTGTAGTCCTGCCATAAAATTACTCCTTTTTATTAAGTTATTTTATTATAACAATAACGTATAAAATTATATTGAATAACGTACTAAACATTAAGGAGAAAATAAAAAATGGCAAAAGAATTTAAATATGAAATAAAAGAACATTTAGCAGATTTAGGAAATGGGAAGGAATTAAATCTAGTTTCTTATGGTGATCGCGATGCAGTTTATGATATTCGTTCATGGTTTGAATCAGAAGACGGAGTAAAACAGCTGGGTAAAGGAATAACTCTAAAAGATGAGGAATTTCAAACCTTAAAAAACTTTATAATAAAATTATGACAAAATTATATTTTTCCGCACCACTTTTCAGCGAAGCTGATCGTATGTACAACGAGTATGTATACGAGCAAATTAAAGACTCATTTGATGAAATTTATATTCCGCAAAAAAATAAAGCAATTAACGATAAAGCAAATTTTGCTAATTCTATAGATATTGCCAAGGCAGATTTATCTGAAGCTGCTTCTAGTGACTATATGATTGCATTACTGGATGGTTCTACAGTTGATGACGGAGTAGCAGCGGAAATTGGGTTTGCTTATGCAAAAGGAATCCCAGTTTTTGGCCTACTAACAGATGTAAGACATGGCGGTTTTGATGATAAAAGAAAGATAGATATATTATCAGAATTAGGTGAATCTCAATTTAATTACATTAATTTATTCGTAGTGGGTTTAATTAAGTCCAATGGCTTTATTGTTGATAATATTTCTGAATTAAAGGAAAAAATGGTTGATTTTATTAATGCCTAATAGGTGGCTAATAGGCAAAATTTAGATTCAAATTTATTATCGATCAAATAAGTGTTTCGAAAATGAATCAGTTAATTTCTTGACATTTTATTTTAATTAATATATATTTTTAACAATTACAATTTACATCTAAAACAAAAAGAACAAGAAAGTAGTTTTGATTTAGTATCGCAGAAAGCTAATGGTGATGAAAATTAGCATACGAAGCAAAATGAAAATGACTTGTGATTGGATATGTTGAACAGTTTACTGATAAACATATACGGTTTGGTACCCGTTATCGTACACGCCTATCGGATAGCATCATTCCGTGATTCCCGTAGGTTGGTGAGTAAGTATTTAGTAATAAATACTTGTTTTCAGAATGGTAACGCGTAAATCGCTTCTGCTTGCAGGGGCGATTTTTTGTTTTATTTAGAGTTTTTGTAACTAAAAAGGAGAATTTATATATTATGAAGAAATTTTTATTAGGATTAGTTGCTCTTATCTTGATCTATGCAGCTGCCGCCTTTAGTTTTCATTTACCGCCGTTTTCGTCAAATGATACTCAAAAGCAAGGTTCCCTACATGTTTTAAAAGTAGGAATTATGGCTGGTTCAAAACAAGAAGACGAAAAGTGGAAAATCATTTCTAAAAATGCAAAAAAATTAGGAATTAAGTTAAAATTCACACGTTTTACTGATTATAGTCAACCAAATGCAGCCTTACAAAATGGAGATACGGATGTTAATTCATTCCAACATTATGCCTTTCTATCAAATTGGAATAAGGAAAATAAAGGAACCTTAGTTGCTGTAGGAGAAACGGTTCTAGGACCGGGGAGATTATATTCAGGAGTAGATGCATCTGGAAAAGACAAATATTCTAAAGTATCTCAAATTCCTGATGGAGCTACAGTAGCAATTGCAAATGATGTAACAAATGAAGCAAGAGCCCTATTTTTATTGAGAGCCGCAGGATTAATAAAATTAAATGATAATGAAAATCCAGCTTTGAAAGATATTACCGATAATCCACATAACTTTAAATTCAAAGAAGTTGCTGCCGATCAAACACTACCAGCTTTAAAAGATGTTGATGCAGCAGTAATTTCAGCAGCTTATGTAGATGCAGCTGGGAAAGATATTAATTCAGCAATTTATGTATGGACAGCAAACAATAAAGATACTCATCAATGGGTGAATATAATTGCTGCTCAATCCAAAGACAAAAATGATAAATATGTCAAAGCTTTTGTTAAGGCATATCAATCGGATAATGTTGCTAATTATATTAATGATACTGAAAAGGGTGCTGAAATTGCTGCTTGGAAGGGCGCACCGCAACCTAAAGAAACCAAAAATAATTAAAACTATAGGAGTTTAAAAAGGAGTTTATTATGAAAAAAATTATTTTATCAATTATTGGATTAATAGCAGTTTATGCAATCGCTGCTTTTAGTTTTCATTTACCACCTTTCAATGGTGGAACACAGCAACAAGCAAGAACAATAAAAGTCGGAATTATGGCTGGTTCTAAAACTGAAGATGGTAAATGGAAGTTAATTGCAAAAAATGCTAAAAAATATAATTTAGATATCAAATTAACTAGATTTACCGATTACAGTCAACCTAATGCTGCTCTACAAAACAAAGACATCGATGTAAATGCATTTCAACACTATGCCTTTTTAGAAGATTGGAATAAATCTCATAAAAATAGTACTCTAGTGCCAGTTGGAGAAACTGTTTTAGCTCCGGGACCAATTTTCTCAGAAAAATACAAAAAGATTTCTGATATTCCAGACGGAGCAACTATTACAGTTCCAAATGATCCATCAAATTTGTCTCGGGCCTTGTTTACGTTGCAGGCTGCTGGATTAATTAAGATTAAATCTGATGTAAAAAATCCTTCAGTTACTGATATTTCTGAAAATAAAAAAGATTTAAAAATTAAATTAGTTCAAGCTGATCAAACTTTAGCAAGTTTACAAGATGTTGCTGCAGCTTTCGTAAATTCAAACTTCATTACTGCTGCTAAAAAAGATGTCCGTGATTCAATTTTCTTATGGACTGTTAATACTAATGAAACTCACCAATGGGTAAATATTCTAGCTGCTCGTAAAGACAATGAAAAAGACTCGAAGGTAAAAGATTTAATTAAGGCTTTTCAACAAAAAAATGTAGGAGATTATATCAATTCACATAGTGGTGGTTCAGAAATTGCTGCTTGGAAGGGTGCTCCTAAATTTAAATAAACCATTATTGATAATTTGCAAATAATAATTTTATTTTGCAAATTATTTTTACATAAAAAGAAGGTAGAAATGACCAAAAAAGAATATTATTTAGAAAAATTAAAAGAATTGATTGCCCTACCCAGCGTATCCGCAACGAAAAGTTATCAAAAGCAAACCGCAGAAGTGATTAAAAAAATTTTTGAAGAAATCAATGCAGAAGTTTTAATTGATGAAGAGTTCGGCGCCCCATTTGTACTAGCTAAGATCCAATCTTCAAATGTAAATGCTAAAAATATCGTTATTTATAATCATTATGATGTTCAACCTGAAGAACCGGTAGAAGAATGGGAAAGCGATCCATTTGTGTTAACTCAAAAAGGAGATAAATTATTTGGTCGTGGAGTAGCCGATGATAAAGGGCATTTTACCGCTAGACTAACTGCACTTGAAGAATATCGAGAAGAACATAATGGCAACTTGCCAGTCAATATTTATTGGATTTTAGAAGGTAGTGAAGAAAGTGCTTCAGTCGGATTAGATCAATATTTAGAAAAATACAAAAGTTATTTTCCAAGCAATATTGAAGTTGTGATTTGGGAATCGGGTGAATTAAATGCTCAAGGGCAAAGCGAAATTGTTGGGGGAAACAAAGGAATTATTACTTTCACTTTAAGTTTTGAAAGCGCAAATAATGATTTACATTCTAGTTATGCATCTGTAGTTGATTCAGCAACTTGGCATTTAATTGATGCAATTTCATCATTACGCAATAGCAATGGTGAAATAAATATTGATGGTTTATATGATGATGCGAATGTCCCTAATCAAAGAGAAAAAGATTTGATTATTAAATACGCACTAGAATCACCGGAAAAAATTAAAGAAGATTGGGGACTAACATTACCACTTATAAACGAAAAATCTAAAGAAGATTTTTTTGAAAGTTTATATTTTAAATCAACACTGAATATTGAAGGTATTATTTCTGGATATACGGGTGAAGGAGTTAAAACAGTTTTACCAAAATATGCCGAAGCTAAGTTGGAAATTAGATTAGTTCCGGGGCAAAAACCCAATGATATTTTTAATAAGCTAGTAAAACAGTTAGAAAAGAATGGATATGCTGATATCAAAGCAGAATTAACCTTGGGAGAACCCGGTTACCGCTCAGACATGTCTGCGCCAGCTATTGAAAATATAATAGAATTATCTAATAAGAAGTATGGAGAAGTTGCAGTATTTCCAACTAGCCCGGGAACTGGACCAATGTATTATGTAAATAGTGTATTAAAAGCACCGATCGCTGGTTTTGGATTAGGCTATTGGGGAAGTTTGGCACATGCTCCAAATGAAAATATTCGTTTAATCGATTATGATAAACACATTGAAATAATAAAGGAAATCATTTCAACTTATGAGTGAAGCAGTAGTTAAATTAGAAAATATAAATATAACTTTCAAGCAAAAAAAACAAATAATCAATGCGGTTAAGAACGTTTCTTTAGAAATTTTAGATGGTGATATTTATGGTATTGTAGGTTATTCTGGTGCGGGAAAGTCAACACTTGTACGTACAATTAATTTATTGCAAGAACCGACAAGTGGGAAAGTATCGATCGACGGGTTAACGATTTTTGATGATGCTAAAAAAATAAATACTAGTCAATTAAGGCAACAAAGACAAAATATTGGAATGATTTTTCAACATTTCAATTTATTTGAAGAATATACAGTAGAACAAAATGTGGCTTTTGCGTTACGGCATACGAAAAATGAAAAGCAAAAGTTATTAAAGCCAAGTGAAATTTCTAATCGTGTTTCAGAACTTCTAGATTTGGTGGGCTTATCTGATCGAGCCACGAATTACCCATCGCAATTATCTGGTGGACAAAAACAACGTGTCGCTATAGCTCGAGCATTAGCAAATAATCCTAAAGTTTTAATTTCCGACGAGGCGACATCAGCACTCGACCCAAAGACTACCCAACAAATTTTACAATTACTACAAGATTTAAATAAAAAGTTAGGAGTTACTATTGTTTTAATAACCCATGAAATGGATGTAGTTAAAGAAATTGCTAATAAGGTGGCGGTAATGCAAGATGGTGAAATTATTGAACGTGGCACTACTTTGGAAATATTTGCTAATCCACATGAAGATCTAACGAAAGAATTTATTAATGTAGCTACTGGTGTTGACGACGCGATTGAAAAAATTAAACACCAAAATGCAGTTCAAAATTTAAAATCTAATCAGAAACTAGTTGAGTTAGCTTACAAAGGTGATTCTACTGATGAACCAGTATTAAATCAAATTTATGATAAATATAATGTTGTTGCCAATATTTTATTTGGAAATATAGAAATTTTAAATAATACCCCAATCGGTTCTTTAATCGTTATTTTATCGGGAACTAAGAATAATTTAAAAAATGCTGAAAAAGAATTAGAGCAAAATGGAGTTGTTGTAAACGTTATAAAGGAGGGGAAAGTAAGTGATTAATTTTATTAAAGAAAATTTGCCAAATGTTTATCAATTAGGACTATTTGGAGATCAAGGTTGGTTAACTGCAATCGGCCAAACTCTTTATATGACCTTTTGGGGAGCTATTTTCGGTGGTTTTTTAGGATTAGTAACGGGTCTTATTTTGGTAATTACCGATACGAATGGAATTAAAGAAAATAAAGTTGTTAATTTTATTTTAGATAAGATTGTTTCAGTGTTTAGAGCGCTACCATTTATTATTTTGTTAGTTTTAGTTACTCCTTTAACGAGATCTATTTTTCACGTAGGTATTGGTGTGAATGCAGCCTTAGTACCATTGTCATTAAGCGTTTGGCCATTTTATGCAAGACAAGTTCAGGTAGCCTTAACTGAAACTGGCAATGGAAAAATCGAAGCTGCCCTAGCCAGTGGGGCTACTTTTTGGGATTTAATTGGCCTGTATTTAAAAGAAAGTCGTTCAGAATTAATTCGTGTATCTACGGTAAGCTTAATTTCATTAGTTGGTTTAACAGCTATGGCAGGAGCAATTGGAGCTGGTGGAATCGGAACGACAGCCATTGTAATGGGATACCAACGTTATTACAACGATGTAACTTTATTAGCAACAGCAATCGTACTTTTAATAGTTTTAATTATTCAATTTTCGGGAGATAAATTAGCTAAGCACTATAACCATAAATAAAATCTTAAACAAATCTTAATATTTAAAATGGCGTAACTAAGCCTTTTTAAGCCGTTATTTTATTGTAAAAGTTGGTACATTTATTTTTATATTTGCTCGAATTTAATTAAATGGCGCTATTAAGCCATTTACAAAAAAATGTTCTATTTTCGATCAAAAATAGTAATTTATTTTTTAAAAATCAGTAGTATATTAAAAATATATTGAAATTAAAAACTAATAAATAATAAAGATTTAGGAGACAAATATGCCCAATATTACAGTTTATACGCGTGCTGATTGCGTACAATGCAAAATGACAAAAAGATTTTTGGAACAAAATGGAGTTCCTTTTAAAATAATCAATATTGATGAAAAGCCAGAATTTATAGCTAAATTAAAAGCGAACGGACACCATCAAATTCCTGTAGTGTCCGTTGAAGGGGTTGAAGAATTTACAGGATTTCGCCCAGATACATTGAAAAGATTAATTGCTTCAGTTATTTAAATTAGAAAATTGTTTAATAGTTATTAGCTAATGTTTATAATTTTTGAAGCGATTTTTTCGTCTTCATACTCATGTGAAATCAATATAATAATTTTATTTTTTACTTTTTCAAGTAATTTATAGAATTCTTTTTTAGATTTAAAATCTAAACCAGACGTTGGCTCGTCTAATAAAATTATAGGCGACTTTTTAAGTAAGACGCTAATATTTTTTATTTTCTTTATTTGTCCAGTGGAATAATTTTTTCCAGAATTAATCACAGGCTTATGTATGTTATTTTTTAAATTATTTAAAAAATCGTCGGTGCTATCCAATAATAATTGTTTAATTAAATTGGAATTGGCTAATATATTATCTTGAATTGTTCCAGAAATTAAGTCATCTTCAGAGGTACTATAAGCAAAATAGTTTCTAACTAAATCGGTTGACATTGATTGTATAGATTTATCATTAATATAAATATTGCCTATCATTGCATCGTTAAGTCTTACGATACTATCAAACAAGTGTGTTTTTCCAATGCCGGAGTTGCCTTTTAGCAACACAATATCTCCAACAGAAGCACTAAAGGATATTGGATTAAATAATTGTTTTCCTGAGATTGCACAAGATACATTATTAAATATTAATTTTTTTATTGGTTTTATTTTTTGATAATTGGTAGGTAATAATTCCAAGTCATTATTTTTATTAATAAAATTCAATACAAATCTCAATTGTCCATGTGCCTCTTGAAAATCTGAAAAACTCGATAATACAGTCATTAAATCTGGAACGGCATCTAATATTAAAACTGAAATAGTGACAAATTTTCCAATTGATATGAAATTAGCTGATATTTGTAATCCGCCAATTGAAATTATAATAATGATTAATAGAAATAACAAACTATTTATAATTGGTCCCCCAATGGCTAATGTTTTAGCGGCCTGAATATGGTTACGAAAAACACTATTAAGCTTTATTTTATTTTTATTTAGAAAAGTAGTTTCTAGATTAGATGATTTAATTGTTTTAATATTTAAAATTGTATCAGCAATTAAATTATTTAATTCTGCAATTAATGATTGCCCATGCTCTGCGAACCCATCTAGCTTGTTACCAATTCTACTAATAATACTAATCATTAAAATAGCGAAAATAAGAATTGGAATTATTATGTAAGAATCCATCAATAAAATAAGAACAGTTATAAGCATTAACTTAATTGTTGCAATTATTACTTCAGGAATCTGATCTGATAGCATAGAACGAATGGAAAGAATATCCGTCGTAAGATGTGATGCCCATTTTGAAGGAGACTGAGTAGAAATTACATTTAATTTTGATAATAGTAGTTTTTTATAAAGATTTTCCTGCACTGCTCTAAAAATATTAGCGCCAAATTTCGATAGTAGATATTGAGATAAACTCATTGTAATTGTTTGTGCTAATACTAGTACTATGAAAAGAGGAATATATTTATTTAAACTAACATAACCTTTTAAATTATCAATAAAATTTCCTAAAAACAAGGAAATAAAAATA
>JAITDY010000021.1 GCA_031282325.1 Lactobacillaceae bacterium
ATTGATAATTCTGAAAAGAAAAATATTATTATTTCCCTAGCAATTATTGCTTTAATAATTGTTGGATTTGCATTTTATCTATTTAATTATGTTCACAATCCAATTTCATTAATAATTAAAGTAGTGACCATTCTATCCCTATTAGTTACTGTTTTTTATTTTGCAACTATTTTTAGAAGTAATAAGGCTACTAAAGTAGAAAAGAAAAAAGTAATTGCTTATATTCCAATCTTTTTATCAGGTGTTGCTTTATGGTCTGTTCAAGAAGGTGGCGGTACAGTCTTACAAACATTTATGGATAATTCTAACCATCCAGAATTAAATGCACAAACTCAATCAGTTAATCCATTTGTGGTAGTAATCGGTACATCAATCATGATGATTGTTTATCGCAAATTTGCTAGTAAATTACCATCATTATTTACTCGTTATGGAATTGGTTTGTTGCTTGTGGCAGCTTCTTATTATTTCTTGGTTCCAGCATCTATCCAAAAACATGGTTTTAGTGTTTGGTGGATTTTTGGCAGTTTAGCAATTGCTGCTATGGGTGAAGTACTGATTTCACCGGTTGGCTTAGACTTAACTAACAAATTAGCTCCTAAGAATTTTAAGGCACAATTAATGTCTATTTGGAATCTAGCAGATTCAGTTGCTCAAGCAATAAATGCTTTCTTTGCGGCTTATTTTATCAGTCATACTACAAATTACTTTATAATCTATGCTTCAATTGTTGCTGTTTTTGCAATTATGTTATTTATTGGCGGTAAACGTTTTGAAAAAGTAATTAATGAATAATAAAAAGTCACCCTATAGGTGATTTTTTATTGAATATAGTCAGTTTCATTATCCTGATGCCAAGCATCTAGGGGATTAATGTAATCATAATAAATTTTAGAATGCATATGATCAATTTCGTGTTGGAAAACAATCGCTGGATAATCACGTAGTTTTATTTCATGCTGATTACCTTCTAAATCGTAATATTGTACGGTAATTTTTTTAGCACGAGGCACATAACCTTCAATATCTTCCGGAACAGACAAACAGCCCTCGCCGCTTTCTAAAGCAGCTCGCATTGCTGATTCACTTATAATTACCGGATTTACAATAAAACCTTTAAAGAAGTATTTTTTCTCTCTGGCTGTTTTATCGGTTAAATTATCTTTTTCATCGTTTTGAATACTGTTTAACGCCTCTAAGTCTTCGCTAGGAATAGCAATAAAACTAATATTGAGCGCTTTACCAATTTGAGTTGCTGCAAGGCCAACCCCCGGGCGCAAACCATATTTTTCAGCTAATTTAGGATCTTGGGAATTAAGAATATATTCTTCCATTTCAGCTGTCATTTTTAATATTTCCTCAGATAAAGGAAAAGTAGCATCTTTAGAATTAGTTCTCAAGACCTCAGCTGGGTCTTTAACAATATCTTTCATTAGTATCATATTTTAAATTTTATCACTAACTTTTTATTGTCAAAAATATAAAATATTTGTTAATTTATAACTCAATTTTGAATGAAAATGAAATCTCAACCCATAAACCTTGTAAATAACTGCTATTTACTTTATAATAAAAAACAGTGCAAAAGTCGCAAGGGCGGCTTTTTATTTATGTTTTAAGGAGAATACACATATGTCAAAACGCGAAGATATTAGAAATATCGCAATCATTGCCCACGTCGATCACGGAAAAACTACCCTTGTTAATGAGCTTTTAAAGCAATCAGATACTTTAGATTCACGTGTGGAAATCGATGATCGTGCAATGGATACAAACGATATCGAAAAAGAACGTGGAATTACTATTTTAGCTAAAAATACTGCGGTTAAAGTTGGCGACAAACAAATTAATATTGTTGATACACCAGGACACGCGGACTTCGGTGGAGAAGTTGAACGTATCATGAAAATGGTTGACGGTGTTTTACTAGTTGTTGATGCTTTTGAAGGTACCATGCCACAAACTCGATTTGTTTTAAAAAAGGCTTTCGAACAAAATCTAACCCCAATTGTTGTAGTTAACAAAGTTGACCGTCCGGGTGCGCGTCCAGCAGAAGTTGTTGATGAAGTTTTAGATTTATTTATTGAGCTAGGTGCCGATGAAGATATGCTAGATTTCCCAGTTATTTTTGCGTCAGCTATGAATGGAACTTCTAGTTTGGATGCCGATGTAGCTACTCAAGAACACACTATGAAGCCAATTTTTGATGCTGTCTTTAAAACCATTCCAGCACCGGAAGATAATGCTACTGAGCCCTTACAATTTCAAGTTGCTTTGCTAGATTATAATTCGTTTGTGGGACGTATTGGTATCGGTAGAGTATTCCGTGGAACGATTAAAGTTGGTGATAGCGTTACTGTTTTGAAATTAGATGGGTCACAACAAAATTTCCGTGTTACCAAATTAATGGGATTCATCGGAATTAATCGTGTTGAGTTAAACGAAGCTAAAGCCGGCGATTTAATTGCTATTTCAGGAATGGAAGATATCAATGTTGGTGAAACGATTGCAGCTGCTGATACTCCAGAAGCACTTCCTATTTTACGTATTGATGAACCTACCTTGCAAATGACTTTTAGAACTAATGATTCACCATTTGCAGGTAAAGAAGGAAAATTCGTTACCGCTCGTCAATTAGAAGATCGTCTAAAACAAGAATTGCATACTGATGTTTCTTTGCGTGTTGAAGATACTGAAAAGCCCGGGCAATGGATTGTTTCCGGTCGTGGTGAATTGCACCTTTCTATCTTAATTGAAACTCTACGTCGTGAAGGATTTGAATTATCTGCCGGACGTCCTCAAGTTATTTATCGTGAAGTTGACGGAGTTATGTCTGAACCGTTTGAAGATGTTCAAATTGATTCTCCAGATGAATATACTGGTGGCGTTATTCAATCATTAAGCGAACGAAAAGGTGAAATGATTAATATGGAACCACAAGGCAACGGAACAACGCGTTTAACTTTCGTGGCTCCTACCCGTGGTTTAATTGGTTATTCTACTGAATTCATGAGTTTAACTCGTGGTTATGGGATTTATAATCATACCTTCTTGGATTATCGCCCAGTTATTTCTGGCTGGAATCCGGGAAGAAGAAATGGAACTTTAGTTTCTATTAATCAAGGTCCTGTTACTAATTACGCAATCATGCAAGTGGAAGATCGCGGAACTATTTTCACTGATCCGGGTACTGAAGTTTATGAAGGTATGATTGTTGGAATGAATTCTCGTGATAATGATATCTCTGTTAACATTACTCGTATGAAGGCACAAACTAACGTTCGTTCTTCTAACAAAGATCAAACGGCAGTTATTAAAACTCCAACTCATTTAACACTAGAAGAATCATTGGAATTCTTAAATGACGATGAATTAGTTGAAGTTACTCCTGAAAACGTACGTTTGCGTAAAATTACATTAGATACCAATACCCGAGAAAAAGAAGCCAAAAGAAGAAAAGGCCAATAATTATTTTTCTCCTAATTAATATAGCTTTAAACAAATCACGATAATCGTGATTTTTGTTTTTAAAAAAATTAATTAAAAATTAAATTTTGTTTTATTATTGTAAACGCTTTCAACTATAATAAAAGTGACAACATAAAAAACAAAAAGAGGGTAGAAAAATGAAAAATTCAAAAGAAATATATGGAAGTTATCAAAACAAGCCAGTAACTAAGTATTCATTGGAAAATGAAAATGGAACTAAGCTATCTGTTTTAGATTATGCAGGTATTTGGCAAGAATATAGTTTCAAAGGTCATAATTTATTATTGCAACCAAAAACTTTCGATAACTTTACTGATAATCCATTTTTTATTGGTCGAATCGTCGGAAGAACTAGTGGACGTATTGGAGACAGCAAATTACTTCTAAACGGTAAAGAAATAACAATTCCTAGTAATGAAGGTACTACTAATTTACATGGTGGTCCGAATGGAATTCATTCACATTTCTTAGATGCAACCGTGCATGAAAATTCGATTACATTATCAAGAATCCAAAAAAGTCAAGAAGACGGTTTTCCGGGAGATTTAGATTTTTCAGTAACTTATACGCTTTTCGAAGATGATTCGGTAAGTCTTACTTTCCAAGGAACTCAATTAAATGAAGATGGTGTTTTCAATCCAACCAGCCATACTTATTGGAATTTAGCAGACGAGCAGGATAACATATTGGATCACTCATTACAAATATTGTCAACTAAACATTTACAATTAGATGATAAATCAGTTCCAAATGGAGAATATGTGCAAAACGCTAATAGCGGATTTGATTTTGCAAAATCAACAACGATTGCTACCAATATTGATAAATTGCAACATGGAATCGATGATGTTTTTGTTATCGATGAACACGATGACAATACGCCAATAGCTATTTTAAAAGACAATAAATCAAATAGAGAATTATCTATTTATTCACCACAAAATGGGTTAGTAGTCTTTACCGCAGAACCAATTAATGAAGAATTAACTTTTGTAAATGGTCAAGGTCAAGCATATAACGGTATTGCTTTAGAATCACATAACTTGCCTAATCCAGATAAATATCCACAATTTGGATCAGATAAATTAGCTAAAAACGAAACAAAAGAAATTACATTAACTTATAAAATAAAGGAATAATATGAATTCATTACTTAAAGGGAATCCGATCAAGGCAATTCTTCTTTTTACGATTCCCCTTATCTTGGGAAATTTGTTACAGCAAGTGTTTGCAATTTCCGACACTTTTATCGTTGGAAAGTATTTAGGTGTCAAACAGCTAGCTGGTGTAGGTTCAACTGGAACCTTAAGTTGGTTAGTTATTGGTTTTGCTCAAGGTTTTACAGCCGGAACAGCAATCGTTACAGCCAAAAGATTTGGTGCTAATGATTTTAAAGGTGTTCGTAAATCAATGGCTACTACAATTATCGCAACTACATTTTTAACTATTCTAACGACAGTTATTTCAGTGATTTTCACCAAACAAATTCTCTATGCAATGAATACACCAGATGATATTTATCAATATGCTTATTCTTTTATTGCTATTATTTTTGGAACGATGTTTTCGGTTATGATTTACAATCTTGCCGCTAACGTTTTAAGAGCAGTGGGTGACTCAAAAACACCTTTAAAGTTCTTAGTTGTTGCAATTGTTTTAAATATCATCTTAGAACTAATTTTTATTTTATATTTTCGTTGGGGAGTTGTCGGAGCTGCTATTGCTACCGCCATTGCTCAGCTTGTTTCTGGAATTTTAAGTTTTCAATTTATTTATCGTAATGTACCAGAATTAGCAGTCCGTAGAAGTGATTTTAAATTAGATAAAGATGATTTAAAAGAACATTTATTTATGGGGATGCCAATGGCTTTTCAAAATTCAGTTTTAGCAATTGGGGGGTTAATTGTACAAACCGCCTTAAATTCATTAGGAACCGATGCTGTTGCCGCCAGTGCTGCTAGCTCGAAAATTGCTCAAATATCCACCTTGCCAATGATGAGTATTGGTATTGCTGTTGCAACTTTTGTAGCTCAAAATTTAGGTGCTAGGCAATATAAAAGAATTTTAACTGGTGTTCGGCAAGCTTTAATTGCAACTAATTCATGGGCGATTTTAATGGGTGTTTTAGAAATTTTATTTGGACATATTTTGGTTTCATATTTTATTGGTTCTAATCATCAACATATTCTTCAATTATCAAAACTTTATTTTTTAATCGGCGGTTCGATGTATGTTTTTTTAGCTAGTCTATTTACCATTCGATATGCTTTACAAGGTTTAGGCAATGCAAGGGTACCTACAATCGCGGCTTTTTCAGAATTGACGATGCGAATTATTGGTGCAATTGTATTGGTTTCGATTTTTAAATATGCCGGAGCCGTTGCATCTGATCCGTTAGCTTGGATTGGTTCAATCTTGATTTTATTGCCTGCATGGTTTAAAGCAATCAAAAAACTAAAGTCTTTGCAAGATGGCCAAGCAATAAATGGACAATTGCAGCCGATCGCTTCAACAGAAAATAAAAATGCATAAAATTAATCACTAACACTAGGTTAGTGATTTTTCTTATTTTAAAAAACAGTTTATAATTTAATTAGTCAATATTAGTCAAACAAAATGAAGAAAGAAAATATGTCAGAAAACAATACCAACAACAATAACAATGTATCGGATCTTATTGAGCAGTATTTAAAAGATATTTTGTTAGAGGATGACTCAATTGAAATTAAGCGAAGCGATGTTGCTGAACTTTTTAGTGTGGTTCCAAGCCAAATCAATTATGTTATTAATACTCGTTTCAATTTACAAAACGGTTATATTATTGAATCAAAGAGAGGTGGGGGAGGATATATTAGAATTGAACGAGTTCATTTTTCGCAGGCCCAACAAGTTTTCGATGATTTGATTGATGTAATTGGAGATTCAATCGGCCAGCCGAATGCTAATCAAATCATCCAAGCTCTTTACGAAGATGATGTAATTACCTTAAGAGAAGCCAAAATTATGATTAGTTCAATTAGTAAAGATACTTTAAGGATTGCTGATAAAGTAGTAGAAAATACAGTTCGTGCGCGTATTTTAGTAGGCATGATTAATCGTTTGAGATATGAGGAAGGACAATAAAATGGCAAATAAATACACTAGAGAAACAACAGCAATTTTAGATTTAGCTCAAGAAAATGCTAAAAATTTTAAACATACATTAGTTGGCAGTGAACATTTATTAGTGTCGATTGCTTCAGCAAATTATACTTCAGCTGGAGAATTACTCAATGATTTTAATATTACAAGCGAAAATGTAAATGATGAAATTAAATTAACGACTGGTTATGGAAAATTCAAAATTGATCCGAAAACTTTTTTGCCCTATTCTCCTAAAGCTAAAGAAATTTTAGATCGAGCTATGGAAATTGCAACTATCAATTTAGCAGATGAAATTGCACCGGAACATCTTTTGTTTTCTATTTTAAAAGATGAAATCAGTATTGCAGGCCGTGTTTTAATTTCTTTGAATGTTAATCCACAAGATTTAATTAAAGAACTAATGCTTCGTTTCAGATTGAAAGATTTTCCGAGAAGAGAGAAAAAAGCTCAGGGCAACTTTGATCCAACTAGTAGTCATTTTGCTGATAATTCAAACAAACCAAAACAAAAATTAGTGGAAAAATATTCTCGTGATTTAACTAAGCTTGCCCAACAAGGAAAAATGGAAACAGCCATCGGACGCGATAATGAAATTCGTCGTGTAATTCAAATATTGAGTCGTAAAACTAAAAATAATCCAGTTTTGGTTGGTGAACCCGGCGTGGGTAAAACAGCAATCATCGAAGGATTAGCTAAATTAATTAATGAAAATAATGTCCCCGATACTTTGAAAAATAAAAGAATTTTATCTCTAGATCTTACTGGGCTGATCGCTGGAACTAAATTCCGAGGTGAATTTGAAGAACGAATTAAAACGATTATCGATGAAGTTC
>JAITDY010000067.1 GCA_031282325.1 Lactobacillaceae bacterium
ATTTATTTATTCATTTCTTTTAAACGAGCGGTTTGATCGGCAATAACCATAGCAGAAATAATTTTATCTAAATCACCTTTCATAACTGGTTTTAATGAAAAATTTTCACCAATCCTATGATCAGTTACTCTATCTTGAGGATAATTATATGTTCTAATTTTGTCTCCTCGATTACCAGAACCGATTCCCGTTTTTCGCATTTCTGCATATTGACTTTCATTTTTTGAAGCTTCCAATTCGTATAAACGACTAACTAGTAATTTTTGCGCCTTATCACGATTACCATATTGAGTACGTTCTTCTGTCATGCGAACGGCTAATCCAGAAGGGATATGAGTTAGACGTATACCTGTAGACACTTTGTTGACATTTTGTCCACCAGCCCCACCAGATCTAAAAACATCCTCACGAACATCATTTTTAATATCATCAAAAGTAAGTCCTGGCGTTTCTTCAAATTCTGGCATAACAGAAACAGTTGCTAAAGAGGTATGCACTCGACCTTTGGATTCAGTAGCTGGAATGCGTTGCACTCGATGACCACCCATTTCAAATTTTAATTTAGAATAAACTGAATCTCCTGAAACTAAAAAAGTAATTTGTGAATAGCCACCAGCTTCGCTAGGAGTGTCATCGATAATATCGATATTCCAGCCTTGACTTTCAGCATAACGTCGATACATATCAAACAAATCACCAGCAAAAATATTGGCTTCATCGCCACCTTCAGAACCCCTGATTTCAAAAATAATATTTTTATCGTCATTTGGATCTTTAGGTAACATTAAAATTTTTAATTTTTCTTCTAGTTGATTTTTTTCAGGCTCTAATTGTTCCAAGTCGGCTTTAGCTAATTCAGACATTTCTTTATCGCTTAGCATTTCTTTTGCTTCAGTAATACCATCAATTACTTTTTGATAATGCAAAAAAGTTTCAGCGGTTTCATTTAAATTTCCTAATTCTTTACTTAATTCTTGAAAACGTTTTGAATCAGACATTACATCTGGATCAACTAGCAAATTATTTAGTTCATCAACACGGTCTACTACGGTTTGTAATTTTGCAAATATTGGATTCATCTATACAATTTTATAAAAAAAACGCTAAAAGCGCTAGAATTATTTTTTATTCTCGATAAAAATATCTTTTAATTTTTCTAGATCTGGATGATAGTAGTGATATCGGCAGGTAGGAATGTAGCTTTCGTTCCCACCAATATAAACCTGCTGACCAGAATAAACTGGCTTCCCATCAATAACTCGCATATTGGCTGTTGCTTTTTTTCCACAGAAAACACAAATCGTTTTCATTTCAACTAATTTATCAGCTACTTCCAATAATCTTTTTGATCCTTCAAATAATTCATTAAAAGCATCTTGTTTTAATCCAAAGGCCATCACTGGAATATTTAATTCATCAACAATTTTAGCTAATTGATCAACTTGGATAGCCGATAAAAACTGGGCCTCGTCAACTAAAACAGCTGCCAGTTTATTACCTAATTTGTCTAATTCTTTTTCTACGTATTCAAATAAATCTAGATTATTAGAAACCGCAATTGCTTCTTTCGATAATCCAATTCTTGAAGCTACTATCCCCTTGCCGTCTCGATCAGCAACAATCGGTGTAAACAATAAAACCTCTTTATTTTGTTCTTCATAGTTATAGGCAACTTTGAGTATTTCAATCGTTTTTCCAGAACCCATAGCTCCATATTCAAAAAATAATTGTGTCATATTAAAAGTATAAGCAAAAAAAGCTTGTTATATAATTTAATTATGTCAATTCGTTCAAAAATCGCTTTTTTAGCTGGTAGCACTGCCCTAAAACTTACTAAAAAATTCAAAAAAACTGGTGGGACCTCTTATCCGGGGAAACTGGCTTATAAAATCGATCCAAATATTTTAAAAGATCTCTCAAAAAATATGGAAACCATTATTGTTACGGGGACGAACGGGAAAACTCTTACTACTGCTTTATCAGTAAGAGTTTTGCAAGAAACCGGTCGAACGATTATTACAAATCCAAGTGGATCTAATATGGTTCAAGGAATTATTTCAACTTTATTAGAACACCATAAAGAAATTAAACATGGTAGCAATCCTTTAGCTGTCTTGGAAGTTGACGAAGCTAATGTTGCTAAAATAGCTCAATTGTTAAAACCAAAATACTTTATCTTAACTAACATTTTTCGTGACCAATTAGATCGATATGGAGAAATTTATACGACTTATGACAAAATTACAGACGGTATTAAATTAGTTCCCAACGCAACTGTTTTAGCAAATGGCGATTCGCCAATTTTTTCACGAATAAATTTTCCAAATTCAATTAAATACTTCGGTTTTAATCATTCTAATTCAAAAAGTAAAATAAAAGCTCCAAATAATACTGATGGTATTTTATCTCCAAGCGATGATAGCGTTCTGTATTACAATTTCATCACCTATGCGAATTTAGGTAAGTTTTTTTCAATTACTGATGATTTTAAGCGACCCGAACTGAAATACTTCGTTACTAAAGTCAGCAAATTAAAACCAACTTTTTCTGATTTTCTTATCGATAAAGAGAAGTTCCATATTCCAATTGGAGGTTTATATAATATCTATAATGCATTAGCAGCCTACTCTATCGGAAAAGAATACGGAATTGAATCTTCTAAAATCGGTAGTGTTTTAAACAAGGATTCACGAATTTTTGGTCGTCAGGAAGTTATTAATATAAATGGAAAACAAGTAACAATTGTTTTAATAAAAAATCCAGTTGGAACCAATTCAGTTATCGATATGATGTCAACAGACGACAAGCCATTTGACTTAATCACCCTATTAAACGCAAATTACGCAGATGGAATTGATACTTCATGGATTTTTGATGCAGAATTTGAAAAATTGCATAAGACTAAATTAAAACAAATAATTATTGGTGGTCAGCGTTATAAAGATTTAGATGTTCGTCTTAAATTCGCTGGATTTAAAAATACTATTATTGAAAAAGATTTTGAACAATTAATTGATTTAATTTCTAATTCCAAAACTAAACATTTTTATATTGCAGCTACTTATACAGCGATGTTGGATATTCGTAAAGTCTTAAATCAAAAGGGTTTTGTTAAGGAGAGTTTCTAATGTTAAAAAAATATAAGTTAAACTTTGCTCATTTATACGGCGATCTAATGAATACTTATGGTGATTGGGGGAATATTTTAGCTTTAAAATATTATGCTAGTAAAATTGGTGTTGATATTAATAGTGAATTAATTAGCCTAGGAGATGAATTTAATAGTAATAAATATGATTTTGTGCTATTCGGTGGCGGACAAGATTATGAAGAAACTATTGTAGCTAAAGATTTGCCAAATAAAGCAAAAGCTCTAATTAAATATATTGAAAACAATGGCCCCTTACTTGCGGTTTGTGGAGGATTTCAACTCCTTGGACACTATATGGTCATGGCTGATGGCACAAAAGTAAATGGTATTTCTGCAATGGATCATTATACTGAAAATTTACATTTTAAAGGTTTAATTAAAAACAAAGAAAAAAGATTAATCGGTAATATTACCATTAAAAATCCTGTCACTGGCGAAGAATACCACGGTTTTGAAAATCATCAAGGAAGGACTTTTCTCGGAAAAAACGAAATTCCCTTAGGACAAGTTTTAGAAGGTTTTGGCAATAATGGTGAAGATATATCGGAAGGCGTTATTTATAAAAATGTTTTTGGTTCTTATTTTCACGGTCCAATCCTTACGAGAAACGGTAATCTAGCTAAACGAATTTTAACAACAGCGCTAAATAAAAAATACCCTAAAGAAGATTGGGAAAGCAAATTAAAAAGCATTCCTACTGAAAGTTTTTAAATAAAAAATCCATCTATTAAAATGGATTTTTTTAATATGAAAACAAATAATTTATATCATATTTACCTGACACGTTTTTTGTTACAACTGCCTGAATTTGATTACTACCATAAATAGAAATTGTAACTGGTATATTTGAAGAAAAATAATTTGGTGCTATTTGTGAAATATAATTAGCGAGCACTTTAATTTCAGAAGTACTATAAAAAGTTGTATTAATATTTATTTTCCAACCAGTTATGATTCCATTTTCATAATGGCCCTGTGCTGTTGCATTTGTTAGTGTCGGAAAAATATGAGTTATATCATCTTGAAAGTTTGTAAACAAAACATTTTCTTGACTGCCGGTATTTTTACCGTCATTGTCCGTTAATGGGAAAACAACATTTTTAATATCAATATTGGTCCACTTAGTAATTTGGTTGCCTTCCTTAGATAGATAATATTGATAAACTGTTCCACCGGCAATATCATCATTGGAAGAATTTTCATACATCACCAGTAATATCGGCGTATTATTTCCAATGTCTTTTATAGAACGCAATCGTTGCAAAACTTTTTGACCGATTGCTTTTCCTTGAATTTCCATTTCATCACGTTCAATTTCTTGAGTATACACAGAACCGTATTTTTCTTTGGTGTAATCATCGAAACGATTCATTGCTAAACCAATTGCCATTCCATTTAAATCTAATTTATTTGCACTACTTTGGCTGACAAAATCATTTTCTAAAATGGACTGTAAATAATATGGCGCTCTACCATTATCAGTACGTCCATTATCGGCGGGATTTAAACCTTCTGGATTATCCTGAGAATATCGACCCAGCCAATTATTAATAGTATTAGACGATAGATACTGGCCCTCTTGAAACAACAAACTTTTAGTACTAAAGAATTTTTTACTCATGTCATCGACTGCATTTTCAAAACTCTGGGCGTTAAAAAAATTTTGAGTAGTTACTACAATTCCACGCGCGTTAGAAGTTACGTATTGGCCATCCTTAATAATCGAACGATAATCATTTCCATTTATTTCAGTATTTGTAGTTTGAATTTTTTTACCAGAATCGCTTACTACTTTAGATTGATTATTATTAAAAAAATAAAGAATGATAATTAACACAATCATTAAAAAAAAGATTGGTATAACGTATTTAGTTACTGATAATTGTGTGTTTTTATTGTTCATATATTTTTAAAAATTCTTCCTCGGTCATTATCTTAATACCAAATTCAGTTGCTTTTTTTAATTTTGAACCTGCATCACTTCCAACAATTAAAATATCGGTTTTTAAAGAAACAGAAGATAAAACATTTGCTCCATTATCTTCAAGCCACTAAATTACATTATTCCTTGATAAAGATTCTAATTTTCCAGTTAAAACTACTTTTTTATTATAAAAGTAATTATCACTATTAGCTACCATCACACCATTATAATCGAAATTGAGCCCCTCATTTTTCATTTTATCAATAAGTTCTTTTACATTAGGATTATCAAAATAAACTTTAATAGAATTAGCAGCCACTTCTCCAAGCCCATTAGTCTGTGCAATATCTTCTGCTGGTGCAGTGATTAATTTATCTAAATTACCATATTTTTTAGCTAAGGTTAATGCCGCCTTAACAGCTACTCCACGAATACCTAATCCGGTAATTAATCGTTCTACACTATTGTTTTTTGAATTATTAATTGCTTTAATTAAATTCTCAGCTGATAAATCCGCAAACTTATCTAACTTTATAAGTTGTTCTTTATTTAACGTATATAAATCTGCTATGCTAGAAATTAATTTTTTATTTAATAATTGTTCAATTACTCTTGGTCCCAAGCCGTCAATATTCATGGCATTTCTTGAGGCATAATAAGTTATTCCTTCTTTTAATTGTGCTGGACAACTTGGATTAATACAGCGTAAAGCCACTTCCCCTTCTAAATGGACTAAAGGACTTCCGCAAGATACGCAATATTTTGGAATTAAATATTGTAAGGATGTATCACTACGACGATTTTTTAAGACTTGTCCAACTTCTGGAATGATATCTCCTGCTTTGTGTAAAGTTACATAATCATTTATCCTAATATCGCGTTCTTGAATATAATCTGGATTGTGCAAAGAAGCGCGTTGAACAGTCGTACCTGCTAATTGAACTGGTTCCATGACAGCCGTGGGTGTCATAACGCCAGTTCGGCCAACCGTCCATTCAATTTCTTTAATTTGTGTAATCGCCTCTTCAGGCGGGAATTTATAAGCAATTGCCCATTTAGGAATTTTTATTGTATTGCCTAGTTCTTGTTGCAAAATAAAGTCATTGACTTTTACCACGACTCCATCAATTCCGTAAGGTAGGCTATCTCTTTTTTGATTATATTGATTTATATATTCAGAAATTTCTGACATTTTAGAAATTAATTTATTCGATTCATTTATCGGTAATCCTAAAACTTTAAATCGTTTTAATAAATCAAATTGAGTATTTACATTAAAAACATCTGGGTTGTTAGTAGAGTAAAAAAAAGCAGATAGTTTTCTTTGTCCGGTGATAGTAGGATCTAATTGACGCAAGGAACCAGCAGCTGCATTTCTTGGATTAGCAAATGTTGTTTCGCCATTGTTTTCTCTTTGTAAATTTAAATCAGCAAATGATTTTTTAGGCATATAAATTTCACCACGAACTTCACCGGTAATTTTTTCTGTTAATGTTTGAGGAATATCTTTTATCGTTAGAATATTGGCAGTAACATCTTCTCCAATATTTCCATCCCCCCTAGTAGAAGCACGAACTAATTTTCCATTTTCATAATCAATACTAATCGCTAACCCATCAATTTTTAATTCCAAATTATAGTCCGGTTGATATCCATCTAATCCGCGGATCGTCTTTGCATCCCAATCATTTAATTCTTCCAATGAAAAAACATCACCCAAAGAAAGCATTGGAATTTGATGTACTATTTTCATCAAACCACGTGAAGAAGAATTAGAGATTGTATTTCCGGAAGCCACTCTTTGGGATGGAGAATCAGGGGTTATAAATTGAGGAAAATTACTTTCTAATTCCAATAATCGAGCATATAAAGCATCATAAATATAATCTTCAACTATCGGGGAATCTTCTTCATAATATAAATATCCATATTCATTTAATTGATCAGAAAGATGAGCAATCTCTTGTTGAGCTTGGGCAATATTTAATTGTTCAATCGGGACAAATTCTGGTAACATTATTTTTCAACCTTCACAATTGGAGCAAATTGAGCCAATAGATTTTTTATTCCTTGAGATGGGAAGGCAATTGTTAATTCCATGTCTGGACCTTCTCCTTTAATATTAGTAACAGTGCCGATACCCCATTTTTTATGCTCAACTTTTTGTCCAATTGTCCACTTTTCTTTTTCAGCACCAGTAGTTGTTTTTGGGCTATATTTAACCGAATTAGTATTTGTAGAATCAAAAGGGGTTGTTATATGTGTATGCTCGGAATAAATCGTTCTCTGTCCTCTGATTTGTTCAATTAAATCAGCATTAATTTCAGTAACAAAACGACTTTCTGGATTATTTTGAATTCTTCCGTAAAATAAACGTCCAATTGCGTTTGTCAAATATAGTTTTTCTTGGGCTCGAGTAATACCTACATAGGCTAAACGGCGTTCTTCTTCCAATTGTTCTTCACTTTCCATTAAAGCACGAGCAGATGGAAAAATTTGTTCTTCGACCCCAACAATAAATACAATTGGAAATTCTAATCCTTTAGCGGAATGCATAGTCATCAGGGTGACAACATCGTTAGTATTTTCTTGCATATCTTCGATATCGGAACTCAATGAGGTTGTTCCCAAAAAATCAACTAACTTATTTTGCGTTTCTGAATCATCTTCTGAATAATTTTTGTCGAATTCAGATGTTAAGGAAAGAAATTCGTTTAAATTATCAACGCGGGATTGTGATTCCAAATCTTTTTTATCCTCGTATTGCGTTACAATATGCGTTTTTTCAAAAAGAATTTTAGTTAATTCAGTAATATCTAAAAATTCTGATTGACCAATTAAACTATCAATTAAATTTTGGAATTCCTGAAATTTTTTAATTGTAGCATTATTAAAATTACTTGAATCGTTTAAATAATCAATTGATTTATACATTGACATATTCAAAGAAACAGCAAACAAACGTAGCTTCTCCACTGATGTATCACCAATGGAACGCTTGGGTTCATTAATGATTCGTTCAAATGCTGAATCGTCATCAGGGTTAGAAATTAATTTTAAGTAGGCCAAAACGTCTTGAATTTCTTTTCGGTTAAAAAACTTGGTTCCGCCAACAATTGTATAAGGGATTTGCATTCGATTAAATTGATTTTCAAAAACACGTGATTGAGCATTAGTTCTAAACAAAATGGCAAAATCACTAAGTGGTCGGCCTTGTTCTTGGTGGAATTTGGAAATTTGGCTAGCTACAAAAAATGCTTCATCCTTTTCATCGCCAGCTCGATAATAAGTAATTAATTCACCAGAATCATTATTGGTCCATAAATTCTTTTCTATTCGATTTTTATTATTTACTATAACTTGATTGGCTGCATCTAAAATCACTTTAGTAGAACGATAATTCTGTTCCAGCATGATTGTTTGAGCATTTTTAAAATCTTTTTCAAAATTTAAAATATTGGAAATATTAGCTCCACGCCATCCGTAAATACTCTGATCAGAATCGCCAACAACAGCCAAATTATAACTGCCAAATTGACCAGCAGCCAATAAATTAACTAATCGATATTGAGAATCATTTGTATCTTGATACTCGTCAACGTGAATGTATCTAAATTTTCTTTGATAGTATTCTGAAATATCAGGATTCTTTTCTAATAATAAAATAGCATTATTAATTAAATCATCAAAATCCATCGATTGATTTTGCTTTAATCTATTTTGATATTCTTCATATACTTCAGCAATTAAAATTTTATTTTCAACTCCGGCAGCTTGACTTTTTGCTTCCATTGGAGTTTTCATTTCATTTTTAAAACGTGAAATACTATTTAAAACGGTTTTGGGATCTAAAGATTCTTTATCAATATTTTTATCATTAAGGATATGCTTAATTAAAGTATTTTGAGCACTTGTATCTACAACAGAAAAGCTTGAATTAAATCCAATCCTTTGAGCATCACGTCTCAATATACGCAAAGCTAGTGAATGAAAAGTAGAAACCCAAACAGCCTTAGCATCATTATAATCAATTAATTTTTCTAAACGTTCCCGCATTTCATTTGCAGCTTTATTAGTAAAAGTAATCGCTAAAATTGACCATGGATTAATGTTTTTTTCTTGAATTAAATAAGCAATTCGATGTGTTAAAACACGTGTTTTCCCACTGCCAGCTCCAGCCATAATCAATAATGGCCCTTCTGTGGTGACAACTGCTTGTTGTTGTACTTTATTTAATTTTTCCAATATAGATGTTGTCATATTTCTTAATTTTATCACTTGTCATTTTGACTAGATTTATTAATTTTTATAAGAGAATTATTTTTGATCTCGTAGACTAAATCAGCGTTTGCTAAGCCAATTTGGTGATGAGTTATCCAAATAACCGTCTTATTTTTTAAGGCCTTGAAAATATCATCGATCACCTTTTTTTCAGTAATTGGATCTAATCCAACTGTTGGCTCATCTAAAATCACAATTGAAGAATTTTTAGCCAGCGTTCTTGCAAGTGCAAAACGCTGTTGTTCTCCACCTGAAAAACGGTTCCCAAATTCTTGCATCGGAGTATTAATTCCATCAGGTAATTTTTTTATCAAATTAGCAAGTCCTGCAATATTTAAATACTGGTTAATTTGTTTATCCGAAATAGTGGGATTCACTAAAGCAATATTCTGTGCAATCGTTTTATTAAATAAATAGGTAGATTGATCTAAAATACTAATTTTATTAGAAAGTATCTCATTAATTTCCATAATATTTTCATTACCGATAAATACATCCCCTCTTGTTGGCGAAATATCACCAGCGATTAATTTAATCAACGTACTTTTGCCACTTCCACTTTTACCAATTAAGGCAATATTCTGTTTCTCTGGAATTAATAAGTTTATGTTCTTTAAAACATTTTTTTTATTATCATAAGAAAAATCTAAATTTTCAATTCGGATATCAAATTTTTTATTTTTGCTTAAGTTACGGGTTTCTGGTTTGCTTTTTAATTCATTTAATTTATTAAAACTATCCATGTAATAAGAAACTTCCATACTACCAGCATTTACTGATATAAAAGTTTCTACAATTGCCATAGTTGACAGTACAAAAGCAGCAATTAAATTTTCATTTAATCCTCGTGAAGCAACTAGTTTGCCAGTAAGAACTAAGATAATTACAATTCCAATCAGAACCGCTATTTCAATTATAAAATCGCGTTTCCATCCCAGCAAACGACCATTTTTGTTTTCTTGATTAAAATTTTGAAACTTTATTTTATTTTCAGCAATAATTTGCTTATTGCCAGTTAACTGCCATAAAATATTTCCATTAACTAATTTGGCTGAATTATTAAAATAATCATTTTGTTTTTCTTTTAAAATCAGCGTTTTTTCCTTTGCTAATTTATACATCAAAATCGGTAATAAAATACCAATTAAAATAATAAATATCAACCAAAAAATAAAAAGATAAGTTGAAAAAAATCCAGAAAAAATTAATAAAAACAGGTACATAAACACGCCAGACATAATTGGGAAGACAGTTCTTAAATAAAAATTTTGTAATTTTTCAATATCATTATTCAAATAAGAAAGAGTTTGCGAAGTATCCTGACCGCGATTCACAATGCTGGTATTTTCTTCTACCAAGGTGAATAATTTTTTTCTTGATAAAGATACAATTCTTAAAACCCAATTATGACTAATTAATCGCTGTATGTATCGAAAAACCGGTCTTGAAATTCCAAAAGTTCTTGTTAAAACAATCGGTACATAAACTAATAAAATATTTTCTGGTCTTTGAGCTGATCGCGAAATTAAAAATCCAGAAGTAAACATTAGAGCAAGTGTGGAAAAAGTTATTAAGAAAAGTGTAAAAATAGATAAAAACAATTTTACTTTATCTACTTTTATAAAATCATTGAACCATTGATTTTTCCACATTATTGTTCTCCCTTAATTAATTGATTTAAATAACTATTCTTTTTCTTTTTCAGTAGTGTCGGTTCACCTTGTTCGATTACTTGTCCGTCCTTAAAAATTAATAAATAATCAAAATTATTAACCCAATGTAAACGATGAGTAGCAAAAAAAACTATTTTATTTTTAAATAGTTGTAATAAAGTTTTTTTAATTTCCAATTCCGTTGCTAAATCCAAATGCGCAGTTGGTTCGTCAAGTAACAATATTTTTCGATCATCCGCTAAAAAAGCGCGCGCAATTGAAATCCTTTGCGCCTCTCCCCCTGAAATATTTTCAGCAAACTCACTAATTTCAAAATTTAAATCCTGTAATTCTTTACTTACCCCAGCTTTTTTTAAGGCATCTAAAATATTACCTTTGGTAAATGATAAATTTTCTTTAATCGTTCCTTTAAATAAAAATGGTTGCTGTGGAATATAAAATAAATTCTTTTGCCAATTCTGATTAGCAAAATTATTTAATTCAATTTCATTTATTTTGATTTTTCCATTACCGTTTAATATGCCAGCAATATTATTTAACATTGTTGTTTTTCCGCTTCCAGATAAGCCGATTAAACCGATTTTTTTATAGCCTTTAAATGCTAAATTAATATTTTTTATTCCATTATTTTCATCATATGAAAAACTGTAATCTTGAATAGAAATTTCACTTTTTTTATTAATTTCCGGAATTTTAGTTAGTGATAAATTATTTTTTTTATTTTCTAATACATTAGCAAGTTCAGAAAATGCGTTTTTTCCATCTAAAGTTGCATGATAATCATCAGCAAAATTTCTTAACGGCAAAAAATACTCTGGTGCCAAAATCAAAATAATTAAGGCGCTGGTTAAACTAATTTCTCCATTTAAAAGTTTAAAGCCTAAAAATACCGCTACAATCGCGATCGACAAGGTTGTAAAAAAATCTAAGGCAAAGGTGCTGGTAATGGCAACTTTTAGAGTAGAGATGACCGATTTTCGATATTTTTCTGATGTATCAAAGATTTGTTTTGAAAAAGTTTTAGCCAAACCTAATTGTTTTAATGTTTGTAATCCATTTAAGGAGTCAGCAAATTCGTTATTTAAATTTTTAAAATTTTCAAATTCATTATCTGCTTTACTTTGTGCTGCGTAGCCTAAAATAATAAAAAAGATAATAATTACAGGAAAAATAAGTAGTAAAAACAAGCCTAATTTCCAATCTAAATAAAATATATAAACTAAAACAATCCATGGAATAATGCTTAAATCGATAACTTTTATAAAAATTAATTGAAAAAAGTTTCGGATTTTATCGACACCTGTATTTAATAGACTAATTGCATGCCCACTACCTAAAAATAAAACACTGGAGTCGCCATAATCTACAAATTTTTGCGCTAATTGTTGACGAAGCAAATCAGATGAATTAAATGCAAAATCATTTGCAACAATATTTTTAAAATAAGTAATTAGATGTTTAATTACTGATACTAAAATAAAAATGGCAAGCCAACTATAAACATTTTTCGATATTGGATCTTGCTTATAAATAAGCCAAAATTCAACAATTGCTTTACTTATAAAAATAGTTTGTATAACTATAGCAAAAGCTTGCAGAATCGAAAGAACTGCAAGCTTGAGCATTACGATATTTATTTGTGATAATTGAAAAATCCTTTTGTCAAACATTATTATTAATTACTTACTCTAAAACGTCTACTAAAGACAATAAAACTCCAGATTTGATAGGCTAAAGTGATAGGTAAAGCCGTTAAAACAACAATGCTCATTACTTGAAGTGTGTAATTACTTGATGAAGCATTTTTAATTAAAATGCTAAATGCATTATTATTAGCAACCATTACACGTGGAAATAGTCCAACAAATAAGAAGGCTACTACTTCGGCTAAAATCAAACCAGAACTAATAAAAGCAATACCTTCGCGTTTTTTTAGTGCCATTAGCCAACTTATAATAGTTGTTACGACAATCAATCCTAAAATTAAAATCGTTAGGATTGGTTTTTTAGCAAAGAAATCGGTATAAAAATAACTCAACACAGCAAATAATGCTTCACCCGCTAATAACAATGGGTAAAGAATTTTCAATTGATTATAAGCGCGATTACGCATTTCACCAGTTGTTTTCA
>JAITDY010000009.1 GCA_031282325.1 Lactobacillaceae bacterium
GTATTACTTATGGCGGTGATGCTATGAATGCAGCAATAAAGAATATGGTCGACATTAAATATGGATTTAAAATATCGGAACAGGATTCTAAAAAATTAAAAGAAGAAATTGGTTCAGCCGATATTAAAAAAGCTAAATCATTAGGTTCTATAACTGTTAAAGGTATTGACAAGTCAACTGGATTACCAGCAATGGTAGATATTCAAGCTGAAGATGTTTCAACAGCTTTAAAAGGCCCAATTGATCGCATTATTGAAGCGATTCAAACAACATTAGAAGACACATTACCTGAATTAGTTTCTGATATTGTGGATAGAGGTATAGTTTTAACAGGCGGCGGAGCAAAAATAAAGAATCTCGATTCTTATCTTGCGGATGTACTAAGAGTACCGGTATTTGTTGCAAAAGATCCTCAACATGCCGTTATTAAGGGATTAGGTGAAATTTTAAAATTTAATGATTTGAAATGAAAAAATTTTTTAGCGGAAAAAAAATAATTATTATATTTGCTACTGTTTTTGTTGCAATCGGTCTAATAATTGGATCGAGTTTTTTTTACAACAGAAGTAATTCCGTACCATTTATTCAACGTTTTGAAAACGATGTTGTTTCATTCTTTAGTAAGGGAGTTTCTTCTCCGGCAGCAATAATTAATAAATCTACCGATAGTCTTGGACAATTATTTCAAACATATCGTCAGAATCAAAAAATTCAATCTAAAATTGATCAATTAGCTCAACAAAAGATAGAAATAAATAATCTTTTAAAAGAGAATCAAGAATTAAAAAAAAATCTTGAATTAAAAGGGACTTTAACAGACTATCAAACTGTAGATGCAGTAGTTATTCAAAGAGCCCCAACTTTTTGGCAGTCCGTTCTGGTAATTAATAAGGGTTCAAATGATGGAGTTAAAAAAAATGCTCCAGTAATGTCAAATAAGGGTCTTATTGGCAAGGTTGTTCAGGTTTCTAATATTAGCTCAAAGGTCTTGTTAATTTCAAATATTTCGCTTTCAGAAGATCGATTTTCGGTGTCGATGCAGGCTGAAAATCAACCAGTCAATAGTGATCCAAATGATCCAAAAATGGTGAATGGAGTTATTTCTGGATATGACGTTAAAACTAATACGCTATACATGGATGAATTAACCAGTGACGAAAGCGTTGCAAAAGGTACAATCGTTCAAACGTCTGGACTAGGAGGAATAATTCCGAAGGGAATTTATGTAGGAACAGTTAAAAGCGTAAAAGAGAATTCTTCTGGAGTTGCAAAAAGAATTTATATCACCCCATCAGCTAACTTAGATTCGGTGGAAAATGTTTTGGTAGTAATTAAAAGTGGAAAGATGGAGAATAAATAAATGTATCAAAGCAATTATCATCGACGCGTTTTTGTACCAAAATTAGTCTTACCAATATTGTTATTTTTGTCATTTTTACTTGACGGTATTAACAATGAATTTTTTAGTTCTGTATTAAATTTGTTTGGTTTTCAAATTTTACCAAATTTATTTTTAGTTTTTATTTTTTATATTTTGCGTTTTCGTTTAAAAAAAGAATTTAATTTTTATATTTGGATACTAATTATTGGAATTATTTTTGATTTATATTTTTCTCTAAGTATAGGTATTTATTTATTTTCTTATCTGATCTCCGCTTTTATTATGGAATTCATCGATAAAAAGTTAGAAAATAAAATCTATAATTCTTGGATAACGGCTATTGTTGGGTTAACTAGTTTTTATTTATTCGCATATTTTGGAATATTATTGATTTCTCATCCTAACCAAACCTTTGTTCAATATTTTATATTTACATTTATACCCACTATTTTGTTTAATACTGTGCTTACATATATTTTTTACAAACCTGCATTAGCGTTTTCTTACTGGCTAGTTCCCTAAAAGGAGTTTTATGATAACGATTTTTTATGTATTTTTTTTAATTTTAATAATTAACTCTATTATTGCTTTTATAACTGTTTTTTGGAGTAAAAGAGAGGTTAGCACGATCTGGGCGTGGCTTTTGGTGTTATTTTTATTGCCTGTATTAGGCTTTGTAGTTTTTTGGCTTTTTGGAAGAAGGATTTCTGATAAAAGAATCTTTGATTTTACCTCACAAAAAAAAATCGAGCAAGAACAGCTTTTATTAAATCGTAAATTGACTGATAAAGAAATTAAAAAAATTGCTGATTCAACAAAACAATTAATTTATTTATTAGAAGCAAATAATGACGCCGTACTTACTTCAGGCAATCAGGTTGATTTATTTTATAATGGGCCAAAATTATTTCAGGAATTAATGAAAGATATAGAAAATGCAAAGAGTTCCATTCATATTGAATTTTTTACAATTTATTCAGATGCTTTAGGAAAAATGTTAATTAAAAAATTAGAAGAAAAAGCAAAACAAGGCGTTGAAGTTAGAGTTATTTATGATCAATTTGGTTCTCATGGAAGACAAAATAAACTTTATAAAAAATTAAGACAAAATGGTGGAATAATCTATCCATTTTTAATGAGAAGATCTCAGGTGCTATCGTTTAGATTTAATTTTAGATTACACCGTAAAATTGTTGTAATTGACGGTAAAACAGGATATATTGGCGGGTTTAACGTCGGTGATCAATATTTAGGTGAGCTAGAAAAGTTTGGTAATTGGCGTGATACACATTTGAAAGTTATTGGTGATTCTGTATTATCGCTTCAAGCCCGTTTTTTTACTGATTGGAATGCTACCTCGGATAAAAATACAAAATTACTATTTAAATCAAAATATTTTCCGTTAATTAAGCCTAAAAGAGGTGATTTGATGCAAATCGTTAGTTCTGGACCGGATTCTAATAAGCAGCAGATTAAACAGATGTATCTGAAAATGTTTTCTGCTGCTAAAAAAGAAATAATAGTTCAAACACCCTATTTAATACCTGATAATACAATGATGGAAACATTAATGATTGCTTTAGAATCAGGAGTTAAAGTTAAAATAATGATTCCTAATAAACCTGACCACCCTTTTGTTTATCGAGCTACTGAATATTACGCAAAACAATTACAAGATTTAGGAGCGGAGGTTTTTATATATAATAATGGATTTTTGCATACTAAGGTAATTATTGTTGATGAGGAAATTTCTTCGATTGGATCAGCTAATTTAGATATTCGTTCTTTTTCTTTGAATTTTGAAGCTAATGCAATTATTTATAGTTCTAAAATCGGCAAACAATTAAAGGATCAATTTATTTTAGATGTACAAAGTTCAATTAAAATTGATAAAAAATATTTTGATTCACAACCATTCTTTAGAAAGTTTAGACAAAATGTATCACGATTATTGTCTCCAATATTATGATTAAGCTAAAAAATAATTTTCACTTTATAGAAATTCCCAATTTAAAATTTAATAGTAATGTGATTCAGATAAGTTTTTTTGCAAATTTAAGTGAAATAAATCAAGCTGCTAGATATTTGCTTAGCAAAATAATGGAAAACGGTTTTGGAACATATTCTAAAATGAAAGACGTCACACGAGCTCTAGATGAAATGTATGGAGCTAATTTAAAAATTGATTCTTACATTTCAGGTTCGATTTCAGAATTTAATTTTAAAATTTCATTTATAGATTCAAAATTAATTCATGATGATAATTTAACTAAGAAAATAATTTTATTTATTAGAGAAGCTATTTTTCAACCATTTTTTAACGAAACTATTTTCTTAATTGAAAAGGATAATTTAATAAATGAATATAACTCTGTACTTGATGATAAAACTAAATTTGCTGCAAAAAAAATAGAGGAAGAATATTTTTCAAATTCCGAAATGAAACAATCATCTTTAGGCAGAATAGAGGACATACAAAATTTATCATTAAAAGATGTAGAAGATGCATACAAACATCTTTTGGAGAATGAATTTTCTTTAATTTTTTATTTTGGCAATGAGAATATAATCGATATGTTTGAATTGTTCGATAAAGCTAGCGATACTTTATTAGGTGATGTTGCCTATAAACAAAAGTTACACAATTTTAAACAGACAACAATTGTAGATACAGTTGAACAAACTACTTTTATGCAGATGTATAACGTTTCTAATTTTGAAATTAATTTAAAATCAAGAGCTAAATTGAGTTTATTCAGTGCTATTTTAGGTGGTACGAACAATTCATTACTGTTTACAAATATTCGAGAAAAACAGAGTTTAGCATATTCAGTTGCATCTTGGCCATCTGTTTTAAACGGTACGTTAACTATTTATGCCGGAATTGAAGAAAAAAATATTAATAAAGTACAGCAAACAATTAATGAAGAAATTCAGATAATTTTAAATGAAAAATACGATAATGAACTTCTTGATTTTACTAAAACAATATTAGTTAATTCTTTATTAAAAGAAGAAGATTCAATTTCAATGTTAGTTTCTAGGATGATTCAATCTCAATTGCTTAAACAAGAATATTCAGTTAATGATTACATTGAAGAAATTAAAAAAATAACAAAAAAAGATCTAGCCGAATTTACTGCTAATAATATTTTTTTGCAAAATCAATTAATTTTAATTCCGCGGGATGATAGAGGGGTATAGATGATTAATGCAATGAAAACAATTATTTTAAATAATGGAATGAAAGTAAATTTTTATCAAAAAGCTGAATTTAAAACATTTTATGCCCAAATAACGGTTAACTTTGGTGCTAAAAATCTATCTTTTTTAAATGAAAAAAAAGAAACAATTGTTTTTCCAGCCGGGATTGCCCATTTTTTTGAACATAAAATTTTTGAAAAAAAGGAAGGCGATATCTTTGCAACTTTTTCTCATTTTGGTGCTAATTCAAATGCATGGACGAATTATGATCAAACTAATTATTATTTTAATTCTATTCAGGATAACAATATTGAGAAAAACTTATCTTTACTATTGGATTTAGTCTACATTCCGTATTTTACTAAGGAAGCTAATGCGAAAGAGCAGGGAATTATTGGACAAGAAATATCGATGTATGATGATATTCCTGAAGCTCAATTGGAATATGGTTTATTAAAGAATGCTTTCCCTATGCAACCACTATCTTGGGACATAGCTGGTGATAAAAAGAGTATTTCAGAAATTTCGCCAGAAATGTTGTATGAAATTCATAAATATTTTTACCAACCGTCTAATTTAACAATGTCGATTGTTGGAGATTTAAATATTAATGCGTTATCTAAACAATTAAACAATTTAATTGAAAAATATCCAGTTAATAAAATAGAATATCATCCGATAAATTTATTTGATTCTGATAAACCAATTATTGAATATGGATTTAAAAAAATGAATGTATCTAGACCACTGACTGGAGTTATGTTTAAAATATCAACCAATTTTCAGAACAAAAAAGAAGCCATTAAATTCTCTATTGCAAGTAGAATCATTTTAGAATTATTATTTGGTGAATCTAGTGATTGGTATCAAAAACAATATGAAGCAAAATTAATTGATCCGGATTTTGGTATTAGTACTGAAATTTCCAAAGAATACGGATATATTTTATTTTTTTCCAAAATTAACAAAAATGATCAACAATTTAAACAATTAATTTTAGAACGTTTAAAACAAACTAAAAATACAATAAGTATTTTAGAAATTAAATTAAAATTAAAAAGTATGCTCGGCGATGAAATAAGACACTTAGATGATATTTCAAATATAACGAGAACCAACTTAGAAGGGTATGA
>JAITDY010000012.1 GCA_031282325.1 Lactobacillaceae bacterium
CTATATGATCCATCCGGATTAGCTGTACCATTAAATATTTCAACAGCAAATCCGCGGGACATAAAACGAAAGATCCCGATTAATAAACTGATGATTTGTAACGGTGCTCACACACCAATCAAATAAGCAAAATTGATCAGCGGAAAAAGAAATGTCCGCAACATCCCCGTAATTAAACCTGCAACAGCTTCAATTAGGAATTCAATTAGGGCATTTTGTTCAGCGACAACGTTTAAACTAAACATATGTTTATATTATATTTTATAATATAATATCATATAAAATTAGGTTTTATTGAGAATTACTCAACTTTTACTTTTGCACCTTGAGCTTCGAAGTTCTTCTTAATTTCTGCAGCTTCTTCTGGTTTAATGTTTTCTTTAATTGCTACATTACCCTTTTCCACAGCAGTTTTAGATTCAATTAATCCTAAACCAGTTGCTTCACGGAATAATTTAATAATTGCAATTTTGTTTGGGCCAGTTTCTGTTAAAATAACTGAAACAGATGTGGGAGCTTCAACAGCAGCCACTGGACCAGCAGCAGCTACAGGAGCCGCTGCACTTACACCAAATTCGCTCTCAATTGCTTTAATCAAATCATTAATTTCTAACAATGTTGATTCTTTTAATGAACTGATAATTTCTTCTTTTGTTAATTTAGCCATATCTTTTCTCCTTTCTTATTTTTTCTCACTAACTGCTTTTAAACCATATAAGAAGTTACGAATTGGTGCTTGTAAACATGATAGAAACATACTATATAATTGTTCGCGACCAGGGATGGAAGCAATTGCTTGTAATTGTGATGGACCAACAAAATTGTTTTCTAAGTTTCCGCCTTTAAATTTAATGAATTTAAAATCTTTACTTAATTCATGAATAAATTTAAATGGGGCAATCTCATTACCATTAGCATAAACGAATGCGTTTGGTCCAGATAAATTAGCAAAATTTTGATCACCATGTTCACCTAATGCACGGATATAGATGTTGTTTTTGGCAACAACTAAATCAGCATTCTCATTATGTAATTTACGACGTAATTCAGTTAATTGACGACCGCTTAGTCCTAAATATTCAAAAATTAAAAACGATTTCGCGCCTTTAATGGCTTTCGCTAATTCGCTTACATCCGCTTGTTTTTGTCTTAATTTATCTTGATTCATTGTTCGTGTTGATTAATCATTTACCAATACCGAGCAATAAATACTACTAGTTAGATCTCGGTAGCATTTTTAACAGTTACTCGCTACGGTCTATGATTAACTATATATATTATAATACATTATAACGAATTTAGCGTTGCGTCTTCATCTGCTAATGCGTCAATTTCATCATATACATCTTGTTTAAAATCGGTTAATTTATTTAAAATCCCGTTTTTTAAGTTATTTATATTGTAAAGATGTTCGATGTTTTTAAATGCTAATTTTAGATCATTTTTAGCAGATTTCCATCCTGCGCCGTCGGTAATTCATAAAAATTTAAAGTTTGGAATTTTTTTGAATTCATTATTTAACTCAACATACGACTTAGCAGTTTCATTTAATTTTGAGCCCCCTCCTGAATAAAAATTAACTTCGACTCCATAAACTATATCGTTAATTAAAAAAACAAAATCAAATTGTTTATTTTTTATGTTGTCAGGGATATTCAAATTAGGGATATTTTTTAATTTAGTTTCTTTGTAAAATTTAATTTTTGATTCGTTTAAAAAATGTTCAAATAATTTTGACATCATTTTTCCGCCGCGGTTTTTTCTTGCATTGGTATCTAATCCAACTTCAACACCTGTAACATAATCTAATACATTCTTAATTTTACGATTTGCAAACATTCATAATAATCCCGCTTCTTTTAAAAATCAACAAATTTGTTTTGTATCATAATCACGCGAATTAAATTTAACTATTTGATCAGATAAATTGATTTCCGTTTCACGAATCGCAAGTAATGTCGGAATGCACTTAATAACATTCGGATATTTGTTTAGAATTCGAATTAATTCATTTTCGATATTTTTTGCACCTATCAATCCATTTAATATATTAAATTCATCTTTATATTTTTCCACATTTTGCATAATTTTATTTCAGTCAACTCAATAATTGCAATCACGCAAAGTTCCAGTAAATGTTTCAATTCATTTATAAAAATCTCTATTCATTGGTTAATCTTATTCGTTTTTTTGCAAGTGCGACATATTGCTTTTTTAATTCGATCCCAATAAATTTTCGTTTTAATAGTTTAGCAACAACGCCTGTTGTTCCGCTACCCATAAACGGATCTAATATTGTGTCGGATTGATTAGTTGCTGCTGTAATTAAACGTTTTAAAAGCTCCATCGGTTTTTGCGTCGGATGAGAGCCATACTTTTTTTCACTAATTGGTGTTACAGGAATACACCAAGCACTACGCATCTGTTTACCAAAATTATTTAATTTATCCTTATTTACATTTCATTTTTTCATTAAATGGTAGTTAAAAGTGTGTTTTTCGTTTTTGTCTTTTTTAGCTCAAATGATAGTTTCGTGACTAGCAGTAAAATTACGACATCCTAAACACGGCGATGCATTAGGTTTAAATCAGCATATGTCGTTTATTATGGTGAATCCTAATGATTGTAATATGTATCCACATTGATAGATCGAATGATAGGTGCCGCTTATCATTATGGTACCGTTAGTTTTTAACACTCGCTTGCATTCGGAAATTCACTTTTGATGAAATTCGACATTTCCATCAAAACCGCGCGACTTATCTCATTTCCCTTTATTAACAGATACTATTTTGCCGTTTTGACACGATATACCATTATTGCTTAAAAAATAGGGGGGGGGTCAGCGAAAATTAGATTTATCGAATTGCTTTTTAATTTTTTCATCTCTTTTAAACAATTTCCTTGTGTCAGCACGCTATCTATTTCTTTATTTTTTATTGTTTTTAGCATAGACATTATCTTATATAGTAATTATATTTAATTTGTAATTAATTAACTTTTTACCTTAACAAAATACTGATAAGGAAAATAGAAATCACATAATATTAATTATATAAATCAGCTGTGAGAATTTTTTTATATAATAAAATGGAAGTTATCGCCTGATGTTAGATTTTGATATTTCCGTTGCCAATAGTGCAAGTAAAAACGCCTCATATTTTATAAATAGTCCGAATATATATATATATATATATATATATATTGCTTTTCAAAACACATCATGAAGTGAGGTAAATCGTGGAGATAAAAATACGTGCGAAAGCAGTTAGTTTACTTGAAGGTTTCATTTCGAGAACAGACGGAACACAATATGTTATTCCTGTCTATCAAAGGAACTACACTTGAAAAAAATTACAAGTTAACGCACTACTTGATGATATTGAACAAATATTAAATAATAAAAAAGAATGACATTTTATTGGATCCATTGTCCATATAGAAACCGCTAATGACGGAGTCGGTTCAAGCGAACGCTCTATTATTGATGGACAGCAACGTTTAACAACAATATTCTTATTACTTTTTGCTATAAGAGATTATTTTAAAAAGAAAAAAGATGATGAAAACATTAAAAAATTTACTGAAGAATGTTTAGAAAATGTTAACACAAAAGATTTATACAAATTACGATTAAAACCGCCTATTAACAACGATGAATTATTTAAAAAAATTGCAGCAAGCGAAGATATATCATCTTATGCCGAAAAACATATAAATTTATATGATAATTTTATCATAGTAAGCAATAAAATCAATAAATGGATCGAAGATGGTAAAACTATTAACGATATAAAAAATGCAATTAACAATTTATATATTGTTTCGATATCGTTAGGCAAAGATGATAATCCTCAACAAATTTTTGCAAGTATAAATTCAACCGGTGATAGATTGCAGCAAGCTGATTTAATTAGAAATTATATTTTGATGAACAAAAATGATCAAGAACAGACAGAATATTATAATAATTATTGAAAAAAAATTGAAGAAAATTCAAAAAATAATCCAGAATATTTGGAAGAGTTTTTTAGATTTTATCTTGCATCGAAACAATTTAACTTGCACTCAAAAAAAAATATATATTTTGAATTCACTTCGTTTTTTGAAGAACAAAAAATAAAAAAAACCGAAAAAGAAATTTTGGATGATATATTACAATTTTCGATATATTATTTTGATTTAAAACATAACGACGTTTATAAATTTGACGGAATTAAAAATTACAGAAAAATTGATTCAGACGTACCTTTACCTTTTTTAATGGGTCTTTATAACGAATATAAAATTAATAATATTTCAAAAGAAGACTTTTCTAAATGTCTCACATTGATTAGCGGATATTTAATTCGCCGACATATGTGCGGACTTGAAACAGGCCCGATTTCAAGGTTTTTCCCATCCCTGTTGAAAAATGTCATTAAAACATTCAAAAAAGAGAAAAATAACGTTGTCGAAATATTAAAATTCTATTTGGTAAATAAAAATTCACAAAAATCAATAAAGATGCCAAAAGATGAAGAAATTGAATATTACCTAAAAAACAATAATGCCTACAGTTTAAAAAGCACTCGCGTTTTTTTTGAAATCTTTGAATTGTGTAACCTTATTTCTATTAACTTAAATGACTTAACTATCGAGCACATAATGCCACAAACTTCAACTCCTTATTGGCAAAAAAAAGCTAACACTGAAGATGAAGAAGTTTATAATAATTTAGTAAATTCAATCGGAAATTTAACACTGGCTCATAAAATTACTAATTCCTCAATGCAAAATAAAGATTTTCAGTCTAAAAAGAAAGAACTTGAAAAAATTGGAAAAATTGATTTAACAAAAGATGTTTTAAATAAGACTGAATGAACTTTTAATGAAATAAATGAAAGAACTGATAATTTAATTAAAAAATTTGTTGAGCTATTTCCGTTTTTTGATAGTAAAAAAAATTATGATGAAACGAAGTTAATTATTTTAAATATGGATGGTGTTGACGCCAAAGCTCGTTTGAGCAAAGATGAATCTCTTGAGTTATTAAGTGGAAGCGAAATTAAAAAAAACGTTAGACGTCATCAGGCAGAAGAAAAAATATTAAATGAACTTATAAATGACGAACTTGTTGAAGATTTAGGTGAAAAATATAAATTGAAAGAAGACCTTGAATTTCAAAGTATATCGGGAGCGACTAAGTTAATTTGCGGTGGTAGCCAAAATGGTTGAATTCATTGAAAAGACGAAAATGGGATTATATTGGACGATAAAGAAAATGGGCTTCGTCACACATGGATTGAAAAAAAATAAATTGTAGTGTTCTAAGCTTGCATTATTCGTAAATTGCTAATTTTTTTAACATCTTTTAACTAAATTAATAGTCATAATAATATCGTCATATAATCACTATCGCGAACATATCAATGGTAATGTTGACGGTCGGTTGTCTTATTTGGTGGAGGTTATAGGACTCGAACCTATGACCAACCGATTATGAGTCGGGGGCTCTAACCAACTGAGCTAAACCTCCAAATGGTAGCAGGGGTGAGATTCGAACTCACGACACCCCGGGTATGAGCCGAGTTCTCTAACCAACTGAGATACCCTGCTAG
>JAITDY010000056.1 GCA_031282325.1 Lactobacillaceae bacterium
AATTAAATGACATTACTATTCAAGCATGGAGCCCCTTTCAATATGGATTTTTTCAAGGAGCATTTATCGATTCTCCGAAATATCCCATGTTAAACTCTGAATTGGAAAAGTTAGCTTCAAAGTATGGCGTCACAAAAAACACAATCGCAATTGCATGGATTAATCGCCATCCTGCTAAAATACAAACAGTGATTGGTTCTATGTCAGTGAAAAGAATTCAAGAAATGACTGATATTGATAATGTTGAGTTAACAAAAAAAGAATGGTATGCACTTTATCAAGCAGCTGGAAATCAATTACCCTAATTACCCCTTAATTCCAGTATCCGTAAATCCATCAACAATATATTTATTAAATACGAAATATAAAATAGCTACTGGTAATATAACGAATGTAGATGCCGCCATTAATTCTGGATATTGCACACCGGCATCTGATTTAAAAGCTTGTAGTCCTACTGGCAATGTTCTTAGATTAGTTGAGTTAGTAACAATTAGAGGCCACATAAAAGAATTCCAAGAAGCAATTACTTGGATTAAAGCAATTGCTGTAATCGAGCTTCTGGAATTTGGAACCAATACTTTCCATAAATATTGCCAGTCTGAAGCGCCATCAACTTTAGCAGCATAATAAAGTTGATCTGGAATACCAGCAAAAGCTTGTCTCATGGTATAAACAGCAAAGAAATTAGCCATCCATGGAACGATTAATGCCCAATAGGTGTCGATCATTCCTAAATTAGAAAGAGTTACAAAATTAGGGACCAGAACCATTTCAAAAGGTACCATCATTGTCCCTAATAAAATTAAAAAAATAAAATTTTTACCATAAAAGATCATTTTGGAAAAAGCAAAAGCTGCTAAAATTGCGGTAATAATTTGGGCTGTAGTGGTAATAAAAGCTACACTAACTGAATTAATAAAATAACGGATAAAGGGCGCTGCATTCCACGCTTCAGCCCAATTGCTGAATTGAAGTTGTTTCGGCCAAATAATAGGTGGTATTTTAATTGCTTCGTATTGATTTTTTAGGCTTGTGGAGATCATCCAAAAAAATGGAAAAAGCATTGTAAATGCACCAATAATTAAAAAAAGATATAAAAACCAAACTTTTATTTTTTGTTGTATTTTTGAACTACTTTGATTTTTTTTCATATTTTCCTCTAACTATTTATTATTAATTCCGCTGGTATAATAAACATGTTTTTTACTAAACCACATTTGAAATAAAGTAATAATTAAAATAATAAAAAATAAAATTACTCCAGAAGCCGCTGCTACTCCGTATTGATTTTGTTGATAGAATTTCTGGTATAAATAAAAGACAATTGTGTTTACACTTGATGCTGGCCCGGGACGTCCACCAAAAAGAGCAAAAATTGAATCAAAAACCTTAAAACTTGAAATTATCGCATTAATTGAAATTAATAAAGTCATTGGTGAAATTAGCGGAACAGTAATATGTAGGAAAGTTTGGAAAGATGATGCCCCATCAAGCTTGGCAACTTTATAATATCTTGGGTCGACATTGTTAATGGCAACTAAGAATAGCATGATGTTAAATCCTAATCCTTGCCATATAGCCATGATTGCTAAACTGATTAAAGCGTATTTAGGTGAACTTAACCATTGAATTGGATGAATGCCAAATAAACTTAAAAACCAATTTAAAAAACCATAATTTCCGTTGTAAATCCAACTCCACACCATTGAAATAGCAACGGTACTGGTAACAAAAGGGAGAAAATAAATTGTCCTGAAAAACCCCTGCAAGAATTTTATTTTTGATAATCCTAAAGCAATTAATAAGGCAATTAAAATAGTTAAGGGAACCACGATTAAAACAAAAATAAACGTATTCAAAACAGATTTTTGAAATATTGGATCTTTAAATATGTAAATAAAGTTATCGAAGCCACGTTTGGTGACGGCTCCAGTATAAAAATTATATTTAATCCAAAAACTCATTAGTAAAGAACGAAGAATTGGGTATAATTCAAATAACCCCACAATTAATAGCATTGGAGAAAGATATAAGAATGCTGTTAGTGTTGATTTAATTGTTGGTTTTGAATTAATCAAACAAGAAGAATTTTACACTAAAATTTAAATATAATCAAAATGTTTGAAAATAATTTTTCAATAAAAAATAAGAATGGTACAGATTAACGGATAATGAAATATTTAAAAAATTATTTAATCAATTTTATAGATATAAATAAAAAAGAAAGTAGAAAAAGTTTTTGGGTGACAATGTTGTGGGTAGCGCTATTCGTTTTAATTTTTATAGTTGTTGTTTCATTACTGGCTGGAATTGTTTTGGCGATTCTTAAACAAAATAATACAGCCATGATTTATAAAGTATCAACATTTATTGCGAGTTTTATTGCGATATTTAACGCCATTCCTTTTTTGTCTCTTTTAAATAGAAGAATTAAAGATGCGGGTTATTCACCCGTTTTATCCTTGTTAATTTTTGTACCATTTGGAATAGTTGTATTATTCGTTATTACTTTGTTGCCAACTAAAAAATGACTGAATTCCAAATGTTTTTTAAAAAAGTTCTGTGCGTAAGAACAAGTGGGAATAATTTTTAAGTTATCAGTTTGAGCTTTTTCAATTATTTTGCGTGTTAATTGTTCTGCCACTCCTAATCCACGCAATGAAGGATCAACGAAAGTAGAAATTATTTCTAATGTATTTGCATTAATTGAGTATTTTAAATAAGCATTATTACCTTTTGTATAAAGTTGTTTCCCGTCGTTTAGAAATTCCATACTTTCATTATAAAATTAAAATATGCGTGGATTTGAAATCGTAACTAAATACAAAAATGAAAATATAGAATTACCAAAAAGAGAAACTGCTAATGCAGCTGGGTATGATTTTAAAGCTGCAAAGAATATGTTATTTTTGCCCAATGAAATAAAATTAATTCCGACAGCTATAAAATCATATATGCAACCCAATGAAGTATTAATGCTGTTTAACAGATCTTCTGCACCTAAAAAATTAGGATTAGTTTTACCTAATTCTGTCGGCATTGTAGATGCAGATTATTACAATAATGAAAATAATGAAGGTGAAATATTTTTTCAAATGTTAAATATTACTGATCATGAGGTCAATGTTTTAAAAGGAGATCGAATCGGTCAAGGAATGTTTACTAATTTTTTAATTATAGATAATGAACAAGCTGGTGGTGTTAGAAATGGTGGCTTTGGATCGACTGGTGAAAAATAAATGATTGATGATATTTTGAATCCTGAAATAAAACGATTAAAAAAATTATCAACTAAAAAAGGAAGATTAGAACAAGGATCTTATTTAATCGAAAATAATTTTATTGTAAAAGCAGCAATTAAATATCAGGCACCAATATTAAAAATATTTGCGACTAAAAAGTATATTAATGAATTTTCAAATGTAACTCAAATTTCTGACGAGGTTGCTCTTGCATTATCCGATTCATATTCCCCTCAAGAAGTTTTTGCCGAAGTTCAATTACCATTTTTAGAGGAAGGCGAAATTCCTGAAATTAAAAAAGGAAAGTGGATTTTTTTAGATGGAGTGCAAGACCCGGGCAATGTGGGAACGATTATTAGAACAGCAAATGGGGCCGGTTTTAATGGAATCATAGTTAGTCCTAGAACTGCTGATGTTTACTCACCAAAAGTTTTAAGGGCTATGAAGGGTGCACAATTTAAATTACCGATTATTGAAGGAAATTTAGTTGAATATACTAGATATTTTCAAAATCAAAATATTCCTGTATTTGGTACTTTAGTAAATAAAGATGCTAAAGATTATCGCAAGATTAAGTCACTTAAAAATTTTGCTTTTATTTTAGGCAATGAAGGACAAGGAATGGATTTGAAATTGGCAAGCTTAACAAATGAAAATTTTTATATCCCGATGAATAATGGTCAAGAAAGCTTAAACGTAGCGATAGCTGGAGCCATAATAATGTATCGATTAAGTTTAGGTTAATGTTTATTAAATTCAATAAGAAATTTAAAAAACGTATCAATATAAGAGGTAAGAAAGTAGTAGATTATGGCAAAAACAAAAACACAATTTGTATGTAGTAATTGTGGCTTTACATCCGCAAGATATTTAGGTCGGTGCCCATCATGTGGACAATGGAATACTTTAATAGAAGAAAAAATTGTTCCCGATGTTGTAAAAAATAGAAAAGCAAGGATTTCATTAGATGGACGAATCGCTAAACCACAAAAAATTTCTGAAATAACTATTAAAGAAACCGCTAGATCAATGACTGGAATGAATGAGCTTAATCGCGTACTTGGCGGTGGAATAGTCCCCGGTTCTATGGTTTTAATTGGTGGAGATCCGGGAATTGGTAAGTCTACTTTGATGTTGCAATTATCTGGCTCTCTTTCAAAATCAGGTGGGCACGTTTTATATGTAACTGGTGAAGAATCGGCTAGCCAAATAAAGTTGCGGGCACAACGCCTAAAAGTAGATGATGATAATTTTATTGTTTATCCAGAAACAGATATGTCTACAATTAAAGAAGTAATCGATGAGTTGCAGCCAGATTACTTGGTGATTGATTCCGTTCAAACCATGCAAGAACCAGATTTAGAATCAGCGATTGGAAGCGTAGCTCAAATTAGAGAAGTTACTACCGACTTAATGCAAATAGCCAAAACCAATGGAATTACTGTTTTTATTGTTGGACATGTTACTAAAGAAGGGGCGATTGCAGGTCCTAAAATTTTAGAACATATGGTCGATACAGTTTTATATTTTGAAGGCGATAATAATTATAAATATCGAATACTCCGTTCAGTTAAAAATAGATTTGGGTCTACAAATGAACTAGGCGTTTTTGAGATGCAAAGTTTTGGCTTAAGGGAGGTAAATAATCCCAGTGAGATGTTTTTAGAAGAACGTTTAAATGGTGCAACGGGCTCCTCAATTATGGCTAGCATGGAAGGAAGTAGGCCAATATTAGTTGAAGTTCAAGCGTTAGTAACACCAACAGTTTTCGGAAACGCACAAAGGGTTGTTTATGGAGTTGATCGAAACCGTGTAAGCCAAATTCTGGCTATTCTAGAAAAACATGCTGATTTATTATTGCAAAACCAAGATGTTCATGTTCGAATCGCTGGAGGAGTAAAAATAGATGAACCGGCAGCAGATTTAAGTATTGCTATGTCAATCGCATCTAGTTATAAATCTGAATCGACTAAACCAACAGATGTGTTTTTAGGTGAAGTCGGATTGAGCGGAGAAATTAGATCAATCCCTCAATTAGAAGAACGTTTAAAAGAAGTAGCTAAATTAGGTTTTAAACGTGCTTTTGTACCTAAAAATTCAGTTAAACAATTAGTTTATCCTAAAGAATTAACAATTATAGGCGTGGAAAGAATTTCAGAGGTTGTAAAATTAGCATTACCATGAGATTAATAATTGCAACAAATAATGCCGGAAAGTTGGCCGAATATAAAAAACTTTTAACTATGTTTGAAGTAGTTGGCTTAAAGGATTTAAATTTGAATATTGATATAGATGAAACTGGTGAAACCTTTCATGAAAATGTTCAGTTAAAAATTAATGGTATTTATAAATTTTTTGTTAAAGATTTTGTTTTAGCTGATGATAGCGGTTTAGTTGTTAATGCATTAAATGGAGAGCCCGGTATTTTTTCAGCAAGATATGCTGGCAATCACGACGACTTGGCAAATATAAAAAAAGTGTTAGATAAATTAAAAAATTCTAATGATCGTTCAGCCTATTTTCACAATGAAATAATCTTAAGATCACCAAATGGATTTGAAATCACAGCTATTGGAGAAACTTTTGGCAAAATTTTAGAGCAACCAGTTGGTAAAAATGGACACGGATATGATCCTATTTTTTATTCTGATGATTTAAAAAAATCATTTGGTATGGCTTCAATGGGAGAAAAAAATTTAGTTTCGCATAGGGGAAGAGCAGTGAAACAATTATTGGAGGAGATTAAAGAAAATGAAAAATTATTATTTTAAAACAATCGATGATTTAAATAATTTAGTTAAAGCCAATCAGGCTCGTCTTCAATCTTATAATTTCGATTTAATTGTTGGTTTGCCAAGAAGAGGAATGATCCCAGCAACTTTAATTGGATTATTTTTAAATAAACCAGTAATAAGTTTTAATGAATTAGTAGCTGATTTAGCTTCTGAAAAAATTGGTTATCGTTTAAAAAGTGAATCGAATCGCCACCCGAAAAGTTATGAAAATATTTTACTGGTTGATGATTCCACAAATAATGGAAGTGCTTTTTTAGGTGCTAAAAATAAATTAGATATTGAAACATGGAATAAAATTACAACAATGTCAGTTTACTCTACTAAAAAAGGAGCTAATTATATTGATTTAGCGCTGGAAATATTAGATTCAGAAGATAAATTATATGAATGGAATATTTTGCATAAAAGAGTAGCTTTAAAAGTTTCTTCGATGCGTTTTGAGGGAATTATCGCAACAAATTCTTTAAATGGAATCTGGGAATTAATTACTGCTCCAAGTTACCCGATAAATACAATTGTAAGTTCATTACGCGAAAAAAATCGAAAAGAAATTGAAAATTTTTTAAAAGAAAATAATGTTGAATATGAAAATTTAATAATGGAAGTAGTAAGTTCGAAGCAATTAAAAGAAATTGTTTTTAAAAATCAAATATCGTTGCACTTTGAAAATGATCCCTTTATTACTCATGATTTGAATGACGTCGTTAGCGTATACAATGTCGCCTCCAATGTATTAACAAATCCAGTAGCTAAAGAAACTTTGGATTACGATACTAGTAATTAAGTTTTATAATAGTAAGGGTTATGACAGAAAAAGATATTCGTGTGCGCTATGCACCATCACCTACGGGACATTTACACATCGGAAATGCTAGAACAGCAATTTTTAATTGGCTATACACCAGACATTTTAATGGTACTTTTGTAATTCGTATTGAAGATACTGATACTGCTAGAAATGTTGAAGACGGAGAAAAATCTCAACTAGATAATCTAGCTTGGCTGGGAATTGATTGGGATGAAGGCCCAGATAAACCGAACTCTAAGTATGCACCATACCGGCAATCCGAAAGAAATAATCAAGGTATTTACCAAAAATATATTAATGAATTACTTGAAAAAGGAATTGCTTATAAATCATATAAAACTCCTGAGCAATTAAATGTCGAACGCGAAGCACAACAAGCTGCTAAACAAGCCCCACATTATATTTATGAATATGAAGGCTTAACAAATGAAGAACGTGAAAATAAATATCAGGAATATGAAGCTCAAGGATTGAAACCCGTTATTCGAATTCACGTTTCTGAAGATGTTGTTTATAAGTGGGATGATATCGTAAAAGGAAAAATGGAAATTGCCTCTAAAGAAATAGGCGGTGATTGGGTTATACAAAAAGCTGACGGTATGCCTACTTATAATTTTGCTGTTGTGGTCGATGATCATCTAATGGATATAACCCATGTATTACGCGGGGATGATCATGTTTCAAATACTCCTAAACAAATTGGTGTTTATAATGCTCTGGGTTGGGATGTTCCTAAATTTGGTCATATGACTTTAATTATTAATACTGAAACTGGTAAGAAATTGTCGAAAAGAGATGAATCAATTCTTCAATTTATTGAACAGTATAAGGAATTGGGTTACTTACCAGAAGCCATGATTAATTTTATTGGTTTGCTGGGTTGGTCCCCTGTTGGTGAAGACGAAATTTTTACTAAAGAAGAATTTGTTAACATGTTCGATCCAAAGCGTCTAAGTAAAGCACCAGCAAAATTTGATGCTAAAAAATTGCAATGGGTAAATAATCAATGGATTAGAAAATCACTTGATAGTGTAATTCCTAAATTAGCTGATGAATTAGTTAAAGCAGGAGTTGCTACAAGTGGAGATTACCAAAATAGAACTGAATGGTATAAAAAAATGTTTGAAATCGCTGGTGTAGATGGAATTGCCTACACACAAGAAATTGTTCCTCTAGCAACATATCCTTTTTTTAAATTACCAGAAATGAATAATGAATTAAGAGAAGTTGTATCTTCAGATGTTGCTAAACAACTGATTTCAGATTTTGCACAACAGTTAACTAATTTACAAGACGTGAGCGCAGACAATGTTATGAGTATTATTCGTTCATTACAAACTGAACAACTGCGGGGTAGAGATTTATGGAATCCCTTAAGAGTTGCGATTACTAGAGCAATCCAAGGACCAAATTTACCAGAAATCGTTGCTTTGATGGGCAAAGAATGGACTTTAAAAAATATAAATGATTTATAAAAATAAGCTCTTTTAAGAGCTTATTTTATTTTACAATTCGTATATATATAATGTAACTATGCTTGAAGTTAAAAATATTACAAAAAAATTCGGTAATTTTATAGCGGTTGAAGATGAAAGTTTTAAAATTGACGACGGAAAAATATTGGGACTCATTGGACAAAACGGAGCAGGAAAATCGACCACTTTTAAAATGATTTTGAATTTTTTAAAACCAGATCAAGGCGAAATTTTTTGGAATGGTCAAAAAATATCAGACCCCACATTAGACGAAATTGGTTTTTTACCTGAGGAACGAGGTATAGATGTTAATTTAACGGCCGAACAACAAATATTATTTTTTGCCGAATTACACGGTTTGAAAAGAAAAGAAGTTCAAGGAAAAATTGATGATTGGTTTACTAGATTCGATGTTCGTGGCAAAAAAACTGATAAAATTAAAAAATTTTCTAAAGGAAATCAACAAAAAATTCAGATAATTGCTACTTTAATACATAATCCTAAATTATTAATTTTAGATGAGCCTTTTTCTGGTTTGGATCCGGTAAATACGAGTTTATTCCTGAATGAAATCAAAATTGCTGCAAAAAATGGAGCTAGTGTTATTTTTTCTAGCCATGACATGGGAAATGTTAGTGAAATATCAGATGATATTTTAATGTTAATTAAGGGTAAGGCTGTTTTGTCTGGTGACATTAATCAAGTTCGTTCCTCATTTGGAAGAACACAATTGTATTTAGAATCCCCAATTTCAAATGATGAATTACGAAAAATTAATGGTGTTTTAGATATTTCAAATCACGAATTAGGCAGAATTATAAGGCTTGCAGATGAAAAAACAGGCGAAAAGATTTTTAAATTAGTAACGAAAAATGGTTTTATCCCAGCCTTTTCACTACAGCCACCAACCCTGGATGAAATTTTCAGAATTAAAATTGATAATTTTACTAACGAATAAATTAAAAATTTAAAGGAAAAATAATGAATAAGAAAAGTATCGTAATTGCAAAAAATACATTTATAAAAAATATTAAATCCCCGGGCTATTTAATATTACTTTTATCACCAATTTTATTTTTATTGATTGGTGGAATTGCTTTTTTTGTCTTAAAAAATGTAGTTTCAGATAACAAGCCTAATATTGGAATTGTTTCTGCTAACAATGCAGTTTATCAGACTTTTAAACAACAAAAAAATATCAGAGCAAAGAAGGTTATATCAGCAAAAAAAGCGGAAAGCCAATTACAAGCTAAAAAATTAGATGGATATATCATTACCAATAATGATATAAGTCGTGCTGAATATATTCAATTATCGGAAGCTAAAGCAACTTTTCCTGTCGAACAAATGCAACCTATTTTAACTGGAATTAAAACGCAACTGACTATTTCTAAATTAGGATTATCACCAGAAAATGTTTCAGAATTAACATCTCCTGTGAATATATCGACTAAAGTAGTATCTGTCGATGATAATAAAAAAATTAATCAAACTGAAGCGCAAATTTTAAAGGGAATAAATTATGTGTTTACAATTGCGATATTTGTTATTTCAATTTATTATGCATCTATTGCAGCTACAGAAATTGGCTCAGATAAAGGGAGCAAAACCCTACAAGGAATATTGGCAGCGGTTTCGAAAAAAAATTATTTTATTGGAAAAATGACTGGTGTTTTTTTATTACTTGCGTTTCATATAATTTTCTATATATTCTTACTTCTGATTGCAAAATTAATTTTATCCTTGACTAAATATAAAGAAATTATGGATAGTATCAAAATACCAGCCCTACCCCTTGATTATTTATTTATTGTTGTCATGCTTTCTGCGATTACGATTGCATCAATTCTTGGCATCTCCGCGATGCTTGGCTCTTTTGTTTCTAGAAGTGAGGATGTTCAAAAAGCGACATCCCCAGTATCGATGATTTTAATGATTCCTTATCTTATGAGTTTAAGTCTACAAACAATGCCAAATCTGCCAATTGTTAAAACATTAAGCTATATACCAATTTTTTCACAACAACTAATGCCATTAAGAATGGCTTCGCAAGTGGCTACTTTTACTAACGGGCTAATTTCAGTGATAATTGCTATGGTTGCGTTAGTGATAATAATGTATTTCTCTTATAAAGTTTATGACAAACATGCCTTAGATTATTCAGAAAATACACCGTTTAAAGTCCTGATTTCAGCAATAACTCAAAAAAAGAGTTAAATTACTTGTGAAACAATACGCAACAATGTGAGATAATGTAAGGAGTAATGGAGGAAAAATAAATGAAAATAGTTGCTTATGGAATTCGTAATGATGAAAAACCAGCTTTAGAAGAATGGAAGGCTGAACATTCAGATGTTGAAGTTGTCGACACAGCCGAACTTCTTACACCTGAAACTGCTAAATTAGCTGAAGGTGCAGATGGAGCTGTTGTTTATCAACAGTTGGACTACACTAGAGAAACACTAGAAGCATTGGCAAAATTAGGTGTTACTAATCTTTCTTTACGTAACGTAGGAACTGATAATATCGATTTTGCAGCTGCCAAAGAATTAAATTTTAAAATTTCAAATGTCCCAGTTTATTCACCTAATGCAATTGCAGAACATGCTGCAATTCAAGTTTCATCAATTTTGTCTCAACAAAAAGTTATGGAACACAAGGTAGAAAAACATGATTTACGTTGGGAACCAACCATTCGTCGTGAAGTTCGCGATCAAGTTGTAGGTGTTATTGGAACTGGTCATATCGGACAAGTATTTATGCAAATAATGGAAGGTTTCGGTGCCAAAGTTCTTGCTTATGATTTATTCCGCAATCCAGAATTAGAAGCAAAAGGATATTATGTAGATTCTATTGAAGAATTAGTTTCACAAGTTGACGTATTGTCATTGCACGTTCCACATTTTCCCGGCAAAAATGACCACATGATTGATGCGGATATGATTGCTAAAATGAAAGATAATGCAGTGCTTGTAAATGTTTCTCGTGGAATGCTTGTTGACACCGATGCAGTTATTAACGCACTTGATTCTGGTAAATTATTTGGCTTTGTAATGGATACTTATGAAGGTGAAGTTGGTGTCTTTAATAAAGATTGGTCAAAAGATGGATTAGAAGACAAACGTTTAGCTAACTTAATTGCACGTGAAAATGTCTACGTTACTCCGCATACTGCTTTTTATACTACACACGCTGTAAAGGAAATGGTACAAAAATCATTAGATAATAACCTAGCATTTATCGAAGGTAAAGAAGCTCCAACACCAGTAAAATGGCCTGAAGTTTAATAAGAACTATAAAACCCTCTTGGAGGGTTTTTTTACATAAAATTCATAAAATAAATTTTTGATTTGATATAATTTTTAATAGATTATGAGGGAGTAACGGCGATTTAAAATCGTGGGGAACCCAAGTTACACGTTCGTATTTTGTATGAACTGGTTAACCTTAAACAGTGAGACTCATAATATAACGAAAGGTATATTATGTCTGAAAAAAATAAATTTTATGCTCAGTCAATTAAAGATGTATTGGCTGAAGTAGATTCATCAAATAAAGGGTTAACTTCAAAAGAAGCCCAGTTACGTTTAGAAAAAAATGGAGCAAACTCATTAAAAGAAGCTGAAAAAACAACTATTTTACAAAAATTTTTAAATCAATTTAAAGATTTTATGATTGCAATCTTATTAATTGCCGCTATTATTGCCGCCTTTTCTGGCGAAACAGTTGATGCTTTGTTTATATTAGCGATTGTAATTATTAATGCAGTTTTTGGTGTTTTTCAAGAAACTAAAGCTGAAGGAGCTATTGATGCTTTAAAAAAGATGAGCACGCCAAATGCTAATGTACGGAGAAATAATGAAATATTTTCAATTCCTGCTACTGATTTAGTATTAGGGGATATTGTTTTATTAGAAGCGGGTGATATTGTTCCTGCTGATCTTCGATTAATAGAAGTAAATTCTTTGCAATTTGAAGAAGCAGCTTTAACTGGAGAATCGGTTCCTGTAGACAAAAGTGTGGTTGCTATTAAAAAAGATAATCCAGCTTTGGGTGATCGCCATAATTTAGCATTTATGAATACAAATGTTACTTATGGTCGAGGCTTGGGCGTTGTTGTAGGAACTGGAATGCAAACTGAAGTTGGTTCAATTGCAGATACGCTTGCAAATACTCAAGAAGGTGAAACCCCTTTACAAGTTAATTTAAAAAAATTAGGTAAAACATTAACAATTTTAATTTTGGTTATTGCTGCTATTGTTTTCTTTGTAGGAATGTTGCGTGGTGACAAGAGTGTTATCGATATGCTTCTTACAGCTATTTCATTAGCTGTTGCCGCTATTCCAGAAGGATTACCTGCAATTGTTACTATTACACTTGCATTAGGAACGGGACGTTTAGCTAAAAGAAATGCGTTAATGCGCAAGTTGTCTGCTGTAGAAACTTTGGGTTCCACGCAAATTATAGGCTCAGATAAAACCGGAACTTTAACGCAAAATAAGATGACAGTTGAAAAATTTGTAGTCAATAATGAAATTGTAGATGCTGTTAGTGATATTAATAAAAATAAGACTGCTTTAAAATTAGCTCAAGTAATGGCATTAAATAATGACACTAAAATTACTGAAAAAGGTTTATTAGGAGATCCTACTGAAACTGCATTAATTTCATTTAACCAAGTTCAAAAACAAGATTTAACTAAATTATTTAATAATTTTAAACGAGTTGCCGAAATTCCTTTCGATTCTGAGCGTAAGTTAATGACCACGGTAAATGAGTCAGGAGATAATTATTTAATTACAGTAAAAGGTGCTCCCGATCAATTATTAAAACGTGCAAGTCAGATTGAAATTAACGGTAAAATAATTAAATTAACCGATAAAAATAGAGAAGAATTATTAGAAATTAATCATAGTTTAGCAAAACAGGCTTTGCGTGTTTTAGGTTTTGCATATAAAGACGTGAAGAATGTTCCATCTAAAATGACTTCTGAAATAGTTGAAAAAGATTTAGTTTTTGTGGGCTTTGTTGCCATGATCGATCCTGAAAGGCCAGAAGTACGTGATGCCGTTGTCGAAGCGCGAACGGCTGGAATTCGACCAATAATGATTACTGGTGATCATAAAGATACGGCAGCAGCAATTGCGCGCCGATTAGATATTTTAGTAGATTCACAAGGCGATGAGGCTGTAACGACTGGTGAAGATATTGATAAATTATCAGATGAAGAATTTGATGCAAAAGTTGAACAATATTCTGTTTATGCCCGTGTTTCACCTGAACATAAAGTGAGGATTGTTAAAGCTTGGCAAAAGAAGGGCAAGGTTGTAGCTATGACTGGAGATGGAGTTAATGATGCTCCAGCTCTTAAAACGGCAGATATTGGAGTTGCAATGGGAATTACTGGGACTGAAGTTTCAAAAGGAGCATCAGACATGGTTCTTGCAGACGACAATTTCGCAACAATTGTTAATGCCGTTGAAGAAGGCCGAAATGTTTTTGCAAACATTCAAAAGTCATTGCAATACTTGCTTTCTTCTAATTTGGCAGAAGTATTAACCTTATTTATTATGACTATGATGGGTTGGAATTTGTTTTTCCCAATCATGATTCTTTGGATTAATTTAGTTACCGATACATTTCCAGCTATTGCACTTGGAATAGAACCGGGGCAAAAAGATGCCATGAATCGACCTCCACGCGATAAGAATTCTAATTTCTTAAGTGGTGGAGTAGGAACTTCAGTTTTGTATCAAGGAGCTATACAGGGAGTAATTACTTTGTTTGTATATTGGTATGCCTTAAAATTCCCTGAACATTCTGCTAGTGTTGAAGTACATCGTGATGCATTAACAATGTCCTTTATGACACTTGGGTTAATGCAGTTAGTTAATGCCTTTAATGCGAAATCTGTCTATCAGTCAATTTTTAAAATTGGTGCCTTTAAAAATAAATGGTTTAATTTAGCTATCGTATTTTCGTTCTTTTCTATGGCAGCTGTTGTATTGGTTCCAGGATTAAATAATTTATTCCACGTTAGTCATTTAGATATACAACAATGGGTTATTGTAGTAATCGCATCAATTTCGATTATTGTATGGGTAGAAATTATAAAATTATTCTTTAGATTGGCAGGAAAAAAATAATGAAGCGTGTAGATCCAAGACAATATGTACAAAAATTACAAGATTTTATAACTGAAATTGATGATATTAATGAAAAAGCATCAGAGTACTATTTAAAATTAATTGATTTTATAAAAGAAGACAAAGTAAATGAAGTGGATGAATTGGAATACAAGCAAACAGTTGCTGAATTCCAAGACGCATCAGATAAGTATTTAGAATTAAAAGATAAATTAAGTAACTTAGATATTCCCG
>JAITDY010000070.1 GCA_031282325.1 Lactobacillaceae bacterium
TAATAGATGGAAAAGAAATGAATTTTTTGAAAAGAAGTCAAGAGCTTAGTTTTTTACCAATAGATTTTCAATTATATGATTACTTAACTTTGGATGAGAATTTAATTTTTGTTTGCAAAATGAGAAATTTAACGCCAAATGAGAAAGAAATAGAAAATGTATTTTTAGATTATGATTTGCAAGCTTATCGATACCAACAACTTGCATCACTATCCACGGGATTAAAACAAAAATTTTATTTTTTAATTGCCATAATTCATAATCCTAAAATTTTAATTTTAGATGAACCCTTCACGGGATTAGATCCCAAGCAAATAATTTATTTTAAAGAACGATAAAAAAAATATAAAAACGCAGGAAATATTATTATTTTTTCTTCGCATATTTTAGATTTTTTGGCGGAACTATCAGATGAAATTGTATTAATTGAGAATGGAAAAGTAGAAAATGTTTATAAAAAAGATAAATTCTCTAACTCTGAAATTAAGAAAAAAATGGAAAATTACTTTGAATCCATTCCCAAAAAATAAAAGTGTTCTAATTACTTTTTTCGCATTAATGTTAATCTCTTTAATCTTGTCCCTGTTTTCCATTTTCTATTTAAAGCATAGTCAAGGAATGATTGATCAAAATAGACAAGAGACAGTATGGCAACTATTTACTCATAATTTATTATCAGAATTAATTATTATTCTTGGAGTATTTACTTTAGGAATTTCTAGTGCTATTCAAATATTAATTAATTTCTTTTTAATCTTTTTTCCCTCTATCACAATAGCAAAAGATAAATCGTTATTAGAAGCATTTTATATATTTCCACATGGAATTTTTGAACTATTATCTCTTTATATATCAACAAGTATAGTTGTTTCCTTAGTAACGCAAATAATATTATTGATTTCAAATAAAAAGTCAAAAATAAAATTCTCAGTTGCTTATATTATTTATCAAATTTTATGGATTATATTATTACTATTTATCGCAGCAGTAATAGAAAAACAAGTGTCGTTTAAATTCTAATGGAGAAAATATGTTTAATTATATTAAAAAAGCCCCTTATTTATGCAAGCAATTTATGGTTTGATAACTTCAATTTTAACTATAATTTTAGTTAGTAAAAATACAAATTTCATTACACAAATAATTCCAAACACCAGTTCAATGGACAGCAAAACTCAAGAAAGTATTTTTATTATTGCCTATGTTCTAGGAATAGTAATTAATTTTGCTACTCCGCTAATAATGACAATTTTAATTAGTTTTATATTGTGGATATTTTTTATGATAATTACCGAAAGCGGCAATTTTAGAGAAATGTTTATGATAATAACACAGACCTATTCATTAGTTATTGGTGTAGGAGTTTTTAAATTTTTATATGTTTATTTTTGTGTAAACAAATTCACCATGAGTTTAGAAAAGAAATTTTTGTTATTTGGGAGAATTGATTTAATGTTACTGCTTGTAATGGTAGTTGGTTTTTTTCTTTATTCAAACAAAAATAACATCAGTAAATATAAAAAATATGCTGTTCTGCTTTTAAGTTTAATTACATTTATTTTTCTTCAAAATTTAGAACTGTTACTTAAATAAATAATAAGGAAGATTAATATGAAATCAATTTACAAAAAATTTAATCTTTTTTCAAATAATCGTAATAAATACGTAATGTATATTTGATAATTTAGGAACATGAAGACAAATCTGAAAACCACATACGTACCTAATAAACATTTTTTTGTATCAAAGTTGCTAATTTCAATCAGTATTTTAAGTCTTTTTGGAATTTCGAATGTTGTTTATTTGCCTATTAACACAATGGCTCAAACTGCTACTGAAAATAATATAAATTCTTCCAATAGTTCTAGTGCCGCTAGTTCTTCGAGTTCATTAGACACTAATAACTTAACCCGAACTCAAGATGCTGGTGCTCCCAGTACTTCAAATTCTTCAAGCACAAGTAGCTCATCTTCCAGCGCCACTGCTTCTACTGATAATAAAGCTACTATTAATTCTTCAAACAATCAAGTTAATAATGCCCCTACGGCGACAATTACTACTAAAGCAATGTATCGTCTTTATAATCCTAATAACCATGAACATTTATATACCGCTGATTTTAATGAAGCTAAAACCTTAATATCAATAGGCTGGGGTAATTATGAAGGCGTGGCTTGGTATGCACCCGATCAAGGGACACCTGTCTATCGTTTATACAATCCAATTTTAAGAGATCATCACTATACATCAGATACTAATGAAGTAAGGGTTTTAACAACAAAAAATTCTTGGAAAAATGAAGGAATTGCTTGGTATTCAGATGATAGTAAGCAAGTACCTGTTTATCGAGCTTTCTTAAAGGGGCTAACGTCTGGATCTCATAATTACACAAAAGATTCCCATGAACAACAAGTGTTAACCACCCAACATGACTGGATTAATGAAGGTATTTCTTGGTATGGTTCTAACACTGTTCCAAGCGTGAATTATGATAATGATTTAAAAAATACTTGGAAATCGATCAAAGGCTTAGAAAAAGTTCGTTTTGATAAGGTAGCCACTCAAAGCAGAAGTACTTGGTTGCATAAAACAATTGAAACATCTATTTCCTTATCTATTCAAGCTAATATTTTCCCATCTGTAATGGTTGCTCAAGCTATTTTGGAAAGCGCATGGGGAGAATCTGGACTATCAGTTTATGCAAATAATTTATTTGGAATTAAAAAAGGTACTTGGACTGGAGCGGTATACTATATTGCAACTGGAGAAAACGCTACTTCAAATGGTGAATATATGGGTTATCGAACACTAGAGCAAGCAAATTCTGGAGCGGCACCGCAAAAACTTAATTTAAAAAAAGGTGATAAATATTATATTAAAACTGAATTTAGAAAATATAATTCTCAAGCTGAAAGTTTAGCTAATTATGTTGCTGTAATTTCTCAAAGTGGATATAACGATGTGCGTAAGCCACAGGCTCAAAATTATAAGCAAGCAGCGAATGCTTTGTCTGACAACGTTGGATATCAATACGCGACATCGCCTTCATACTCTCAAAGTATTATTAATGTAATTGAAACGTACAATTTGCAAGCCCTAGATTAATTTTATTGTCCCATTTTTATATAATAAACTTAGTAAATTAAATAAAATAAAGAAGGTGTGTAACAAATGAAGGGAATTATTTTAGCAGGCGGTTCTGGAACTAGATTGTATCCAATTACAAAAGCAACTAGTAAACAACTTGTACCAATATACGACAAACCAATGATTTATTACCCAATGTCAGTTTTAATGTTGGCAGGAATTAAAGACATACTAATTATTTCAACACCAGAATACACCCCACAATTCCAAGAATTATTTAAAGGCGGAGATGAACTGGGTTTGAATATTTCCTACAAAGTTCAACCTAGCCCAAATGGACTTGCTGAAGCATTTATTTTAGGGGAAGATTTTATCGGTAAAGATTCGGTTGCCCTTGTCTTGGGTGACAACATCTATTATGGATCTGGTCTTTCTAAATTATTGCAAGACGCTGCTGCTAAAAAAAGCGGAGCTACTATTTTTGGTTACCAAGTAAAAGATCCAGAACGTTTTGGCGTTGTAGAATTTGATAAAAACAATAAAGCAGTATCTATTGTAGAAAAACCAGAACATCCAAAATCTAATTATGCAGTCACCGGATTATATTTTTACGATAATGATGTTGTAGAAATTGCTAAGCAAGTTAAGCCGTCAGAACGTGGTGAAATCGAAATATCTGATGTAAATGCAACGTATTTAAAACGAGGAGATTTAGATGTAAAGGTAATGAACCGTGGATTTGCTTGGTTAGATACTGGAACCCATGACTCACTTCTTGAAGCTTCTAGTTTTATTGCAACTATTCAAAAACAACAGAATTTAAAAGTTGCTTCCTTAGAAGAAATTGCGTACCGAATGAACTATATTTCCTTAGAAAAATTAGAGGAATTAGCACAACCCTTAAAGAAAAACGATTATGGTCAATATTTATTGCGAATCGTTGAAGAGGAAAGTCAGAAATGAACGACAATTTTTTTGAAAAAGAATTAAAAATAACAAAGATTAAAGAAATACCCGGTATGTTAATGGTTGATATACCGGTACATGGCGACAATCGTGGTTGGTTTAAAGAAAACTTTCAAAAAGCTAAAATGTTACCGCTGGGCTTTCCTGAAGATTTTTTTTCAGAAGAAAAATTACAAAATAATGTTTCTTATTCCAAAAAAGGAGTTTTACGTGGGTTGCATGCGGAACCGTGGGATAAATACATTTCGGTAGCTGATAATGGTAAGGTAATGGGGGCATGGGTTGACTTACGTGAGGGAGACAGCTTCGGTCATGTATTCCAAACAGAAATAAATGCAAGTGTTGGTATTTTTGTTCCTCGAGGAGTTGCCAATGGATTTCAAGTGTTAAGTGAGAATGTTTCTTATTCTTATTTGGTTAATGATTATTGGGCATTAGAGCTAAAGCCCAAATACGCATTTGTCAATTATGCAGATCCGACTTTAGGGATTAAATGGGAAGATGTGCAAAATGCAGAAGTATCTGATGCCGATAAAAATCATCCGTTGTTAGTAGATGTTAGCCCTCTTAAAAAGGAGAATTTATAATGAGTGAATACAAACATATTTTAGTTACTGGCGGTGCCGGCTTTATTGGTGCTAATTTTGTTCGATGGATTGTTGAAAATAAACCAGATGTTTTTGTTACTGTTTTGGATAAATTAACTTATGCTGGTAACAAAGCCAATTTAGCTGGACTTCCGGAAAATCGTGTAAAACTAGTGGTTGGTGATATTGCTGATAAGGAATTAGTTTTTAATTTAGCTAAAGATGCAGATGCAATTATTCATTATGCTGCTGAATCGCATAATGACAATTCGTTAAAAGATCCTGAACCATTTATTATGACTAATTTAGTAGGAACGTATACTTTATTAGAAGCGGCAAGAAAATATGATATTCGTTTCCACCATGTTTCGACAGATGAAGTATATGGTGATTTGCCATTACGTGAAGATTTGCCAGAACATGGCGAAGGAAAGGGAGAAAAATTTACTCCTGAATCCAAATATAATCCTTCAAGTCCTTATTCTTCTACTAAAGCAGGTTCAGATTTATTGGTAAGAGCATGGGTTCGTTCATTTGGTCTAAAAGCAACCATTTCGAATACTTCTAATAATTATGGTCCATACCAACATATTGAAAAGTTTATTCCACGTCAAATCACTAATATTATTAGTGGAATTAAACCGAAGCTTTATGGCGATGGAAAAAATGTCCGTGACTGGATTAATGTTTTAGACCATGCTTCTGGAGTTTGGGCAATTTTGGAAAAAGGTAAAATTGGTGAAGTTTATCTATTAGGAGCAAATGGCGAGAAAAATAACAAAGAAGTTCTAGAAACCATCTTAGAAGATATGGGCAAGGATAAAGATGATTATGAACATGTAAATGATCGTGCCGGACACGATTTGCGTTATGCTATTGATGCATCTAAAACTCGTAGCGAATTAGGTTGGGAACCCAAGTATACGAATTTTGCTGAAGGTTTGAAGGACACTATTCAATGGTATGAAGATAATCAAGATTGGTGGCAAGCTGAAAAAGCTGAAGTAGAATCCAAGTACGCTTCTAAAGGACAATAAGAAAAAGCATAATTTTATGATTATGCTTTACATATAAAAAGTAGTTTTAAAAAGGAGATAAGGGTGAAATTTTTAATTGTAGGAAACGGGCAATTAGGTAGTGAATTTGAACGGCTTTTAAAAAAACGTAGTAATGATGAATTTGTTCTCCATGATAAAAAAACTTTAGATATAACTAATAGAGAAAATGTTGAAAAAGTTATTGGTGCTTATCAACCAGATTGGATTTTAGATGCTGCTGCTTATACAGCTGTTGATAAAGCTGAAGACGAGGGGAAAGAAGTCAATTGGTTGGTTAATGAAACTGGTACTCAAAATTTAGTTGAAGTTGCAAAGAAAAATAATTCCAAGCTAGTTTATGTTTCAACAGATTATGTTTTTGACGGAACTAATAAAAATGAAATTTCAGAAAATGATTCTGTAAATCCGCAAAATGAATATGGGAAAGCTAAATTAGCTGGAGAGCAAATAGTTTCAAAATCAGGAATAGATTTTTACACAATTAGAACTAGCTGGGTCTTTGGTGAATTTGGCAATAATTTTGTTTTTACAATGCAAAAATTAGCTCAAACCCATCCTGAATTAAATGTAGTCAATGATCAAACTGGACGCCCAACATGGGCTAAAAATTTGGCTGAATTTATTTTTTATTTGATTGATAATCATTCAGCATTTGGAACTTATCATTTTTCAAATGATGGAGTGGCTACGTGGTTTGATTTTGCTAGTGAAATTTTAAAAAACGAAGATGTCAAAATTAATCCTGTAGATTCATCTGCATTTGCACAAAAAGCCTATCGTCCCAAATATTCAGTAATGAGTTTGGCAAAGGCAAAAGGCACTGGCTTCATTATTCCTAATTGGCAAAATGCCCTTCAACAATTTTTAAACGAAATTAAACAAAATAATGACTAAAATTCAAGTTTTAATGTCGGTATATAACGGCGAATTATATTTAAAAGAACAAATTCAATCCATTCTTAATCAAAAAGGTGTGGATGTTTTTTTATTAATTAGAGACGATCACTCTGCAGACAGCTCAGTCAAAATAATCAGGGAATTTATGAAAAATAATTCCAATATCCAACTTATTCAAGGAAAAAATGTTGGTGTAATTGAAAGTTTTTTTCAATTAATTAGAAAGGCAAATCCGCAAATGGATTTTTATTCTTTTAGCGATCAGGATGATGTATGGATGTCTAATAAGTTATTAGCTGCAACACAAGCAATTAGCCAATTACACGAAGAAAAACCAAGATTATATATATCTAGATCTGAATTAGTAGATGCAAATTTAAAACATATAGATTATTCAGATAAGAGTGCAGTTGGACCGCAAAATGCAATTATTATGAATGCGGCAATTGGACATACAATTGTTTTTGATCGAGCATTACGTAAGCTGTTTTTGAGTAAAAAACCAGATGCTACTCAGTTAGTGATGCATGACTCATGGTTATATAAAATTGCTAGTTTTTTTGGACAAATTTATTTTGATGATAATTACTATACGAAATATAGACAACATGGTGACAACAAAGTAGGCATGGACAAAAAACTGATAACAAAAATTAAAAACACTTTGGAAGCCTCCAAAAAGAAACTTTTTTATAAGGAAATAATGGAATTTAATAAGCTTTACAAAAAAGAACTACCGGAAAAATATGAATATGAAATAAGCAGATATTTCAAAGCCAAAAAACATTTTTATTCACGCTTTATCTATTTATTACATCCCTATATACAAAGAGATTCGCTAAGAGGCCAGATTATTTTTCGAGTATTCTTCTTACTAAATATGAAATAAAAAAGGTAATATTATAATTATGGATTTGTTCAATACAAAAAATAAAATTCTTTTAAAAGAATTAATCGAAGTTGATTTTAAATTAAGATATCAAGGCAGTGTTATTGGTCATTTTTGGTCAATTTTAAAGCCAATCATGATGTTTTCAATAATGTACGCTGTTTTCGTACGCTTTTTGAAATTCGGTGAAGGGATCCCCCACTTTGCTGTCGCCTTACTACTTGGTACTACTGTATTTAATTTCTTTGCAGAAGCAACCGGAATGGGGATGTCATCAGTTGTGAATCGCGGAGATTTAATGAGAAAAATATCTTTCTCAAAACCAGTAATTGTGCTTTCAGTAGTGGCAAATGCAGGAATAAATTTTTTGATTAATTTAGCTGTGGTTTTAATTTTCGCTGTTATTAATGGTGTTCAATTTAATGTTGGGATTTTTATGATTCCACTTTTGTTATTAGAATTAGTAATTTTAGTTGTGGGAATTTCATTTATTTTAGCAACCGTTTTTGTGTACTTTAGAGATTTAGCTCCGGTGTGGGAAGTATTTGTGCAATTGTTTATGTATGCCACACCAATTATTTATCCATTATCCATGGTTTTTAACATGGGCCACCCAAAAGCAGCTAAGCTGTTAATGTTAAATCCATTAGCTCAAATAATTCAAGATATGAGATATTTTATGATTGAGCATAATAATACTCCAATTTGGCAAATTTTATCTTGGAAATATGCATGGATCCCCTATATAATACCTTTTTTTGTGTTGGGATTTGGTATTTGGATTTTTAATAAGCATTCAAAGAGCTTTGCGGAGGTTGTCTAATGACTGAAGAAAAAAAAGATGTTGTTGTAAAAATTGACCATGTCAGTAAATCTTTTAAATTGCCAGTTGAAAGTTCTACTAGCTTAAAAACACTTTTGATTAATTGGACTAAAGGAATTAAAGGTTATACTGAGCAAAAAGTGCTTAAAGATATTTCCTTTGAAGTACAAAGAGGAGATTTTTTTGGTATTGTCGGTAGAAATGGAGCTGGTAAATCTACCCTTTTAAAAATTATTTCGCAAATTTATACCCCAGATAGTGGAAGCGTGACCGTGAATGGTCGATTAGTTTCCTTTATTGAATTAGGAGTTGGATTTAATCCTGAATTAACCGGTAAAGAGAATGTTTATTTAAATGGAGCCATGCTAGGATTTTCAGTTACTGAAATCGATGAAATGTACGATGACATTGTGGAATTTGCTGATTTAAAAGAATTTATGAATCAGAAATTAAAAAACTATTCTTCCGGAATGCAAGTGCGCCTAGCTTTCTCAGTAGCAATTAAGGCTAAGGGTGATGTTTTGGTTTTGGATGAAATTTTAGCAGTTGGCGATGAAGCCTTCCAGCGTAAATCTAATGATTATTTTATGCAAGCCAAACGTGAAAATAGGACCATTATTTTGGTTACCCACGATATGGGAGCTGTTCAAAAATATGCCAATAAAGCAATCATGATTAAGGACGGCGAAATTTTTATGGCTGGATCTCCAGCAGAAATTGCCAATGCTTATTCACAAACTAATTTTGAACAATCGCAAAAAGAAGAAGAAAATAAAAAAGATAATACTAAAAAAGAAAAATACAAGCCGGGGACCAGTGTTTTATTACCTAAGTTTGAATTAAAAGCAATCTCGAAAGATATTTTAAAATCAAATGAGGAATTCGAATTTGAGATTTCCTATAAAGTTACAAAAGATATTCCAACAGGGGTTGGTTTTTCAGTACTTGATTTAACATCTGGTGGCGCCTATTCCATTATTGATGATGGAGCAGTTGACCATGAAATTTTTAAACCTTGGAATAATAAAAAAGGTCAGTTTAAAAAAATATATAAATTGCCATTAAAATCATTTAATAATAGAGATTTTATGATTGTAGCCACCGCTTTTACTTCTTCAAATTTGGGAGTTAAAGGCGATTTTGAATCGATTGGTTTTGTTGGAACTGATCGCGGATTAAAATTTTATGTGCGTGATGATAAGAATGTCTTTGGACCGTTGTTAAAAGAACAAGGAAAGTTTGCAAAAGAAAATGGCAACTAAAAAGCAAAAAATATTAGTCTTATCTCCAGTTGGTGGAAATACCAACGGAGCAGATGTGGCTCTTAATCATCAATTGGAATATTTGTCTGCTTTAAATTATGAAATTTTCTTAGTAGTTAATAATTTTAATTTAGGTGATTTTCAAGAATTTCTTTCAAAAAATAATATTAAGGTTTATCAAATGGAATATTCTTGGTGGAATGACGATAATTTAAATAATTTTGATGAAATTATTAAAAATAAAATTGCCGTTGCTAAATTAATTGAAATAATTAAACAAGAAAAAATAGATATTGCTATTTCAAATACCATCAATGTTCCACAATTAGCGATTGCTGCTAAAGAAACAAATATTCCAAATATTTGGTTAATACATGAATTTCCAGATGGCGAGTTTGCATTTACTAAAAAAGTTTATAAATTTATAGATCAATATTCCTCTAAAATATTGGCGGTCGGACCAAGATTAGCGGATGAATTAAATAAATTAGTAAAACAAAAGGTAGATTTTTTCTATCCATATACTAAAACGCCAGCAATAATAAAAAATAATTCAAATCAATTTAGTGGGCGAATTATTTCTGTTAATGCTATAACCGGAGATAATAAAAATACATTTGAACTAGTAAAAATTTTTGCTGAATTACAAAAAAAATATCCCAATTTTCAGTTATTTATTTCTGGTGGTATCTTTAATCGAGATTATTTTAATCAGATAGAAAAATATATTAAGTTAAATAAAATAAAAAATATTACCTTTACTAATGATTTTGAAAATAATTGGAAGGACATTAATGAAAATGACATTTTTGTAAATACTTCTAAAATGGAAACATTTTCTTTGACTCTTTCGGAAACTATTAAAAATGGAATGGTAACTGTTGTTTCTAATAACCGAGGTTTTTTAACTAATAAGGATTTAAAATTTATCGATTCAACTGATATTTATAAGTTGGGGAATATTGAAGATGCGGTTAAAAAAATTAGTCATAAAATTGATAATTTTGCTAAAGAAAAACAAAAAGCGAAAAAACATCAAGAATTATTTTTATCTCAAATGTCCTTAGATAAATTAGTCCAACCAGTTTTAAAAGCCATTAAAAATATTAAAAAACCAGCTGATGATTTCCATCCTTTCATCAATGAATTTGCTGCAATAAAACAAGTATATGAAGATAAAAAAATATTTCAGTATAAATTTAAAGAAGCCAAGGAATTAAATTTTCAATTAAATGAGGAAGGAAAAGTCTTAAAAGGTGAAATTAAAGATAGAGATAAGCATATCGAAAGTTTAATTTCAATAATAGACACTATGCAAAATAGAAAAGTAGTAAAAATTGCTGATGCAATTAATAAGGTTATTAAAAAATGAGCTCAAAAATATTATTTTACGTCCATTTTAATAAGTACAATCAATTAAGTGACCATGTTGTTTATCAATTAGATAAAATGGCCCCGCTTTTTCAACGTGTTGTTTTAATTTCAAATTCGGATTTATCCAAAAAAGATTTGGATAAGTTGAGTTATAACGATTTCATTCAACGTGAAAATAAGGGTTTTGATTTTGCTGGCTGGAAGATGGGAGTCGATCTAATCGGTGATGAGTTAGAAAAATACGATTCAGCCACTTTCATGAATGATACTACTTTTGGACCATTGTATGACTTGAAACCTTATTATGATAAATACGAAAAGGATCCACTCGTTGATTTCTGGGGAATCACCAATCATCGCAATACCAAGCAAGTTAAGGAACATTTGCAAAGTTATTTCGTTGTGTATAATCAAAATGTACTGCAATCAGAGATTTTCAAAAATTTTTGGCAAAACGTTGAAGTTTTAGATGATGTGAGTGAAGTTATTGAAAAATATGAAACTAGTTTTACTCGCACCTTGATGATAAATGGATTTTCATATGCATCAGTTTTAAACACTAAAAATATGTCTACAAATGGAATGTTGTATCCGGATTTTTCTTTTTGGAATCCCACACAAATTATTCTTAATAATGTCCCATTTTTAAAAGTTAAAGCGGTTGGAGCTTTTAAAAATATGACCCCGTTCTTCTTAAATGAATTAAAATTACGATCTCAATATCCGATCAATTTAATTTATTCTCATATGACAAGATTTGTGGAATTACCGGACGAACCATATTTATTAGAAAATAATTTTCTAGATTTAAATAAGCCAAATGAAAATAATAAGCAAAAAATTGCAATTCATTTTCATGTGTTTTATACGGATTTAGTAGATGATTTTTTTAAGTATTTTGCTGAATATAACTTTAAATTTAAATTATTCATTACAACTGATATTAAAGAAAAAGTTAGTGAAATTGAAAGTAAATTAAAGCAATATAATTTAATGGCACAAATTTTAGTTACTGGTAATGTTGGACGTGACATTTTACCAATGTTGAAATTAAAAAAACAATTATCTAAATTTGATATTATTGGACATTTTCATACCAAAAAATCTAAAGAAGCTGATTTTCTAGTAGGAGAATCGTGGCGTAATGAATTAATTAATATGTTGGTTAAACCAGCTAATCAGATTGTTACCTCTTTTGAAGAAAATGAAAATTTAGGTTTATTAATTGCTGATATTCCCAGTTTTTTCAGGTTTAATGCAATTGTTAATCCCGAAGCTGAGCATAAAATTGCACCTAAAATGAATAAGCTTTGGAAACAAATGAAATTGCAAAAAACCATCAATTTTATAACAATGAATACTTTTGTAATGAGCTATGGGACTTTTTTGTGGTTTAAATATGATGCAGTGAAACCACTTTTTGATTTAAATTTAAGTGAGGCAGATGTTCCCAAAGAACCACTGCCACAAAGTTCAATTCTTCATGCAATCGAACGAATTATGGTGTATTTAGTTTGGAATAATTTTTATGAGTTTAAAATATCGCCCAATACTAAAAGCACCCCTTTTATTGATAATAAAGTTTTAAATAGTAATTTCAATATGACAATAAATAATGATAATATATCTGGTAAACAGGCTTTGAAAATTGCTTCTAAAAAATTAATTTTGAAAGTGAAAGGAATAAAAAAATAAAATGCAAACTAAATTCAAGATAAATAATATAGTTTTCACGTATATTAAATATTTTTTAATATTAGCAATTACTATTGCACCATATCTTCGATGGACAACCATAACTCTTCATAATATCTTTCCGTTAGTTGAAGCCCTATTGATTATTATTGCTACTCAAATATTACCAAGTAAAATTAAATGGATTACATATGTAGTTTCATCATTGTTGTACTTGCTAATTATGTTTCAATCATTTTATCGTTTGCAAAGTGCAACTTATGTAAATTTGCAAGCGTGGTTAAATGTTGAAAATCTATCTGCATTGGGTGGAAAGTTACCCTTCTATTTTTTGATGATATTCATTTTGTTAATTATTGCTTTTTATCCAGCAAGAATTGACCTATTAAAAGGCAAGGTAATCACAAAAATTATTGTATTTTATATTGCTGACTTGATAGCTATTTTGGTTTACATAGTGGGGGGGGCACCAGTATCGGCAACACCTTTAAGTTCTACCATTCAATTATTTCAAACAGATATACCGAATTTTTATAAGGATGCTAGATTGCAACAGAAAGATCAAGCTAAAAAAATTAATCAAATAGAAAATGAATTTAAAAAACCAGATGTTCAAAGCGGAATTTCTTTGCCCTTGAAAAAACCAAATGTAATTGTTATATTTACGGAAGGAATGTCAGCTTCCACTTTAGATTATGTAAATCAAAAAAATCTTAATCTAACTCCTAATTTAGATCAATTTGCTAAAGAAACCATTAATTTTAAAAATTATTTTAATCATACTGCAGCCACTTATCATGGTATTAGAGGCCAACTTTTTTCATCTGAACAGTTTTTACATGGATATGAATACGGAATTAAGAATGTTTCTAAATTGTTTGATACTAAAATGGTTTCACTCCAAAGCATTTTAAAAGATCATGGATATTCTACAACTATGTTTAATCCAGAACCAGAATCTTTACCATTCCAAACTTATTTAGAAAATTTAGGCTTTGATAAAGTGATTACCAGTAACAATCTGTCTAAAAAAGTGGGTAAAAACCCCGGTGTTAATAGCATAGTAACTGATGGTAACAATTATCAAAGCATTTTAACCAATATGAAAAAAGAAAAAAGTCCATTTTTGTACGTTACTTATACCTATCAAACACACTTAAGCGCCGATTATGATTACTCCAAAAAAGGAATTAATGATGATCGATTAAATCAATTTTATTCTCTAGATAAGAACTTCGGAAAATTCTGGAATCAATTTAAGAAAACTAAGGAATATCAAAATACAATAGTAGTGTTTACTACCGATCATGCAACTTACCCTGATCCTGATTTTAGAGATTCTTTTGATGAAAAGCAAGAAACTTTTGTGGCCCCAATTCCTTTGATGATTTATTATCCTAATCAACAATCGAAAACAATAAATGTAAATGGTAAAAACTCATTATCACTAGCACCAACACTGTTGGATTTATTAAATATTGAAAATCAGCAAAACTACTTCTTAGGTAAATCATTATTTGTGGATAGTTCTGAACCATTGCAATATACTTCTAATGTTGCAGGAGAATTTTTCAGTACTAAGGATTCTAATGTTGTTTATGAAAAACAGCAGAATTTAATCGAACAAATTTACAGATATTATCTACTTTCAGTTAATTATCAAAAAATCAATTTAGGAGTAAATAAATGAGATCTTATAATAGCTTATTTAAATTTTTAAATATTATAATGTTTTTATTTTCC
>JAITDY010000001.1 GCA_031282325.1 Lactobacillaceae bacterium
ATATAGAAAATAATAAACCAATGTAAAATAAGTATGTTTTTGTTTTATTTTTCCATAAAAATTTAATCATTTTTAAAAATCGCGACTTTCAAAAATATGCTTGCAAATAAATAAGCAGACAATAACTGCGAAAAATAATAATACATATTGTGTCGACATAAATTGTGTAAAATTATGTGAATACGTATCCGCGTTTGTATCCATAGGAGAACCAATAATATATGGAGCAAGCCATACAATTGAACTTAACTTAACGATTAATAAATTTTCTATAAACGATCCAATCACCAAACTATTTCCAAGTCCTAAAAACGATAATGATGAAATAAATATTATTAATCCGTAATAATAAATAATTGCATAGATGAAAGTACCTAATTCATATTTATCGTGTGTACTAATAGCGTATTCTGTATTTCTTAAAAAAAATTCATAACCAAGTATAATAAAAATTAACATTAAACATAATATTATGCTAAAAAAAATCAATAATGATATTATTTTTGAAATAAATATTTTTTTTCGTTTACTTTTACCGATTATTTCATAAATAATCATATCTGAATTAATTTCTGAAGAAATTACTGAATTAATTATCATTGAAAAATAAATTGAAAATATTCCTATTCCCAATGCAACAGTAGAGAACATGCCGTTTGTATATGATAGTAAGTCGTATTTACCGAATAACAGGAATGACTTAGATCCTGAAGCAAAAAGTAGTGTAATAATAAATGGTACTAGTGATAAAATAATCCCAAAATATGTTAATTTATTTTTTGTTAATTTTATTAACTCAGCTCTGATTAACATTAACATTTAAAAAACCTCCTTAATAATCGAATCATGACTTGATATTTTGTTTATCTTAATATTTTTCGCATGTAACAGAGATATTATTTTTACTGTTTCAGAAATATTTTGAATTGTTATAACATTTTCGTGAATTGATATATTAAACGAATTTAAAATTGATTTGAAATTAGAATTCGGCTCTACTGCGATTTCATAATAATCACTTTGCATTTTGGCTTCTAAAAGTTGTTTATTAGAAAAATAGTAATATCTATCAAATAAATTTGAAACCTCAGAAATTTGGTGCGTTGCAATAATAATTGTTGTACCGTATTTTGTGCTTATGGTTTTTATAGTATTTAAGAAGGTTTCAATCCCTTTGGGATCCAAACCAACCAATGGCTCGTCTAGTAATAATAATTTTTTATGGGTTATAGTAGCAGCAGCTAACCTTAATCTTTGTTGCATTCCAAATGAGAACGATTTTACCTTTTTATTTTTTTGGCCCTCTAAGCCAACTTTATTTAAAACATTATCAATTTGATCCTTACTATATTCAATACCTGAGTATAAACCTAGTATTTTTAGATTTTCATAGGCTGTTAAATTATTAAATAAATCTATTTCTAATAAATATCCAATATCTTTTTCAACATCTAAATTAGTATTTATAGTTCCAGAATTTAATTTGATTACTTTCAGTATAGATTTGAATAGTGTAGTTTTTCCGCTACCATTAGCACCTATTAAACCAACTATCTCTCCTTTATTTAGATCAAGATTTAAATTTTTCCATACAAAATTATCTTTTTGATATGCCTTGTTTCCGTTTTTAATTTTTAAAATATTCATAGAATAAAATTTCCCTAACTTAAACATTAAAAATAAAAAGCAATAGAAATTGCTTTTTTGCTAATGTAGTTGTTACCAAGACTTCTTTCCATTTTTATTATATTTGGTAAAATAAAACTTAATTCCCTTAAAACTAAAACCAACTTGTAATAATTTTTTCATAATTTTTGTAATAATATCCTTTCTTTTTTTTAATAATGTAAGTAGATAACGAAGTTATTAATAGCGATATGCCTAATAATGGCAACCAAGTTGTTAAAAAATTTCCTAGCATGTCATTATCCACCGATAATGACAGAGAAAAATCCGGACCAACTTTTTTAGTGTTTGCAATTATCTGTTGTAAATTTATTAAGCTAGAAACAGCAGTGATAATTATTGCTTCTAAAAAACTAATAATTATAGTAATTAGTAATGTTCGCTTAAATTGATTGTTTCTTAACAACAATGAATTAAAAATCGCCAAAAACAATACTGGAATTATTCCAGCAAATAAAAGATAAGTCCAAACATTCATAATTTCACGATTAATAAATATTAATAGCATATTTACAAAAAAACCTGCAATAAAAATATTTGTAATTAAATCAAATGATAATTTAATTTTCTTCATTCTTAAATTTCCTTTCATAATAAATTATGAAAATAATGCAAGGTAATGCTTGATCCTAGACCAAATTTTTTATAAATTAAAGTTAAAATTATTCCAGCTGGAAATCTATATAAAAAATTGTCTAATATTGAATATGCTGAATGATTAATTAATCCAAATAATAAACTTTGAATTAATATTGCAAGCCAAATTGGCATATTTTTTTCTAGATGATTTTCTATCAATCCCCTGAAAAACATTTCTTCGCTAATCGAAACGGTATAGGTAAAAATTACTGAAGTAATTGTTATTTTTTTGTTGACTATTAATATTCCTGAAATAAGTATTGAAATAAAAAAAGGAACATATTGCAACATTTTTTTATCTAGTAAATGTTTTTTGAATAAAAAACTAGGTATTATCATGCTCACAAACAGAGCAAATAGAACAGTTACTTCATTATTAAAATCGGTTAGTGTGATAAATAAAATGTTTATCAATATATTTATAAATTGTGATAAAAATATTATTCCAATTGCAGTTAATGCCGAAATTAAATAATTATTTAAATCAATTCTATCTTTATAAATATTCATCACCTAATTATTTGCGTAGCTACTTATAAAATTAATAAATAGTTCGTGCTCACATTATCATAATTTGCACTAATTAATTGGTACATTTATGTAATAACACTTTTAATAATAATTGTCAATAAATTAACAAATCAATGACTTCTACCCAAGAAATAAACAAATAAATTAGAAATCATCAGGATAATAAAGGAACTAGCGAAAAGTCCTACGATTAAATTATTATCGATAAAAAATCCAGCATAAACTGGACCAAAAGAGCGTCCTAGCGATACGGACATAGCAGAAAATGCCATGATTCTGCCTCGCATTTTTTCTTGTACTAATGAAGAAAACCATGCATTAACTGATGGTGTAAACATCATTTCACCAATTGTTAGAATTTCAAAAATTAAAATATATTGCCAAAACTGATTTGCCCAAATTAATGGCGGAAAACTAATTGCAAAAATTGTTGCACCAATAACTGATGATTTTACATAGCTCCATTTGGTGGTTAAATTGGTAATAAAATTTTGCAATAAAATAATAGTTAGACCATTAAAAACCCAAAGCCAACCATACATTTCTATAGACATTCCAATTTTTACCATATGTGGAGAAATAACGGTTTCCCAAAATTGGTAAGTTAAATAAAACATTAAAGAAAGAAAACCTAGAGCCATCATGATTTTAGTTAAATGAAGCGGATGATTATCACTGTTTTTCGTAGAACTTCCATGCAAATTACGATTAAAGCCAATCAAGACTAAAATTAACATCAGCAATAAAATAATAATTCCAAAAATCATTGTTCCTCGAACAAGGAAATGGCTGAATAAAAAAGTACCAGTAAAAGTTCCGATAACAACACCAATATTCATAAAAATTGCCATATTAGAAAACAATTTTTTAGGAGATTTATTGCCTGCAAATGATACATAAGAATTAAGTAAAGTTTGCATCATGCCAAATCCAATATTGTTAATTAAAAGAAAAATTGGATAAACTGGCCAAGCATGCCAAAAGAACATAGCAATCATTGCACCTAATGAAATAAAAATGGAAATTATAAGTGATGCATAGGGTTTCCAAAAATCAAATAATCTGCCAGCTAAAAAAGAAGCTAGCATTGCAATTAAAGAAGCTGCCATCAAAATCAAACCACTTTCAGTAAAAGAACGATGTAGGTATTTTGTTAAATAAATTGTGGTTACAGGCCAAGTCATGGCAGCTGCAATATTTGTAATTAGATAAACGATATAAATATAATTAGGATTTATTACCTTGTTTTTTTGCATATATACAATTGTAAAATATTAAGTATGAATTATGAAGGAAATAGTAACTTTGTTGATCAAAAATTAGTGGAAGAAGTCCAAAAAAATAAAAAGAGTTTAAATGATGAAACTAAACGGCAAATACTGGATATTAATGAAAATATTTTACGCTTATTAGCCAATAGTCGTTCTGATGATAAAAAAATATTTCAATTACACAAGGAATGGCTTTTATTACAATATCCAAAATATTCAATTGAATTTCATCGGGCCTTGGCAAATGTGTACGAAAATGATGGAGCCTTTCTATCTTTTTACAATAAATATTCTGATAATGCTGGATGCCGTTTGATAAATATTATTCGAAAATTTACAAGTTAATTTGCTATGTGCTATGTGTTATATTTTAGAGTTTATAAAAAAACACATCAATAGGTAGATGTGTTTTTTGAATTTTAAATATTTTTATAGATTTGCATCAATAGTTTTACGATGATTACCTTGAAGAACCCAAGCGTCACCATTTTTTTCAAGTAATTCATCAGAAGCATCCGGACCCATAGTTCCAGACTTATAAAGTTCTAATGGAGCTTGATTTTCATCATAGACTTTAACAATTTCATCAATGAATTTCCACGAAGTAGCAACCCCGTTCCAATCAGCAAAATTAGAACCATCGCCATTCATAGTATCGTGAATCATACGTTCGTAAGGTTCTGGAGAATCTGTTTTGTCTTGTTCAGAGACATTCCAATCCAAATTAATTTTACGTAGGAAGAAGTTATCAGTAACCGCTTTAGCATTTAATTGTAATTTAATTGAACCATATGGATCAACAATAATAGTTAGAACTGGATAACCTTGTAGCCCAGCGTTGCCTCCAAAATTGAATGCTGTTGGCTTGAATACTACATCGATACGAGTAGTTTTTTCAGCCAATTTTTTACCGGAACGAATATAAAACGGAACCCCCTTCCAAGTTTCATTATTAAATTCTAATTTTCCAGCGATAAAGGTATTTGTTTGAGTATTCTCGGCAACACCAGCTTCTTGATTATAATTTAATTCTGCAGATTTACGTCCAACGTATTGTCCACGAACAAAGTTTTGCGAAACTTCATCTTTACCCTTATAAATTCTCAAACTAGAAAATGCCTTGTTTTTAGCATTTCTAATATCCACATCAGAAAAACTATCTGGTTTTTCCATGGCAAGCCATCCAATAATTTGCATTGTATGATTTTGAATCATGTCCAAAAGCGCACCAGCAGTATCGTAATAATCTGCACGCCCTTCAACACCAAGGGTTTCAGAAAGTGTAACTTGAATATTTTTAATATAATTATGATTCCATGTGTTATCAAAAAATGGATTTCCAAAACGAATTGCCGCAATATTTTGAACCATTTCTTTTCCTAAATAATGATCAATACGGTATAGTTGATCGTCATTAAAAGCTTCTTCTAATTCATTTTGTAGCTGTTGAGCAGTTTGGAAACTAGTTCCAAAGGGCTTTTCGATCATTAAACGATTGTATCCATTAGTACTTAATAGACCTTCAGATTTTAATGATTTAGCAATCATTCCAAAAAAACGTGGAGCAACTGACATATAAAAAATTCTATTCCCATCAGTTGTATATTTTTGATCTAGATCTTCTACTAAGGCCTTTAATGGCTCATAACTGTCAATGTTAGTTACGTCATGGGCAATATAGTAAAAGTGGCTAATGAACTTATCAATTTCTTGTTCGCTAAAGTCATTAGCAAAATCTTCGATGCTATCTTTAACTAAATCCTTAAATTCTTTATCAGACATTTCTTGACGAGCAGTTCCAATAATTGCAAAGTGCTCTTGTAAATATCCTTTTTTGTATAAATTGAAAACTGAAGGGTATAGTTTTCTTTTAGCTAAATCTCCAGTTCCTCCAAAGAAAGTTAATACTAATTTTAATTCCTCAGGTAAGTCTGTCATTTTCTTCTCCAATCAAGCTTTACAACTAAAATTATATAACATTGATAATTCACTTTTCCTTAAAATTCCTTTGATATAATTAAATTTAGTGTAGAAAATTATTTTTTCTAACAGGAGGAAAAAATTTTGGCTAATCCATTAAGAAATATTTTAGATAATCCAAAAAAGAAATTAAAGAAATACGAAGACATTGCAGACAAGGTTGAAGCTCTTGCGCCTAAATTTGAAAAAATGACTGATGTTCAACTAAAAGCAATGACTCCTAAATTTACAGAACGATACCGTAAAGGTGAAAGTTTAGATAGTATTTTACCTGAAGCTTTTGCAGTTGCTCGTGAAGCCGATAAACGTGTATTAGGACTATTTCCATTTAGAGTTCAGATAATTGGATCTGCCGTTTTGCATGGCGGAAATGTTGCCGAGATGAAAACTGGTGAAGGTAAAACATTAACTGCAACTATGGCAGTTTATTTAAATGCGCTTACTCATGAAGGCGTTCACGTGCATACTGTTAATGAATATTTATCTCGTCGTGATGCTGAAGAAATGGGACAAGTTTATAATTTCCTTGGTTTAACCATTGGTGTTAATACTGGTGAAAGCGAACCTCCAGAAAAGCAAGCTGCCTATAATGCCGATATTACTTATACTACTGCATCTGCAACTGGATTTGATTATTTGCGAGATAACATGGTTCAAAATCCTGCCGATCGTGTAATACGTTCTTTGCCATTCGCAATTATTGATGAAGCAGATTCTATTTTGATTGATTCAGCTCGTACTCCTTTGATTATTGGCGGTCAAGGAAATGGAACAGGGAATGCATTATTTGCTCGTGCTGATCGTTTTGTTAAAACTTTAGAAGAAGGAAAAGATGAAGATTTTACTTTAGATGAGGAAAACAAAACAGCGATGTTGACTGACAAAGGGATTCATAAGGCTGAAGAGTTCTTTAATATTGACAATCTTTACGATGAGGCCAATGTTGCTTTAGCCCATCATGTAGAAACTGCCTTACGAGCTAATTACTCATTTATTATTGATAAAGATTATGTTGTTCGTGACGGGGAAGTTAAATTAGTAGATCAAAATACTGGTCGTATATCGGAAGGAACTCGTATGAGCGACGGCTTGCATGAAGCTATGGAAGCTAAAGAAAATGTAAAAGTACAAGACGGTGGAGCAACATTTGCTTCGATAACTCTTCAAAATTTTTTCCGTATGTATAAGAAGCTTTCAGGAATGACTGGTACTGCTAAAACTGAAGAAGAAGAATTAAAAGAAATTTATAATATGGATGTTATTACTATTCCAACCAATCGTCCAGTACAAAGAAAAGATGAGGAAGACGTATTATATCCAAACTTACGATCGAAATTCAAAGCAGTCGCAGCTGAAATTGAAAGCCTTCATACTAAAGGCCAACCTATTTTGGTCGGCACTGCTAGTGTTGATACTTCAGAATTGTTATCACAAATGCTTATTAAAAAGCAAATTCCGCATAACGTTTTGAATGCGAAAAATAATGCTCGTGAAGCAGAAATTATTGCACAAGCTGGTCAAAGAGGAGCGGTAACTATTGCTACTAACATGGCAGGACGTGGTACTGATATTAAATTAGGGCCGGGCGTTAAAGAGTTAGGTGGGTTAGCCGTTATTGGAACAGAGCGACACGAATCCCGCCGTATTGATGATCAATTGCGAGGACGTGCTGGAAGGCAAGGAGATCCGGGATTATCTCGCTTTTATTTAAGCTTTGAAGATGATTTAATGGTTCGTTTTGGCGCCGATCGTGTTCGTCGTATCTTGGAAAGTATTCAAACTCAAGACGGAGAACAAGAAGCAATAACTGCACGTTATTTAACTAAAACGATTGAATCAGCTCAAAAACGTGTTGAAGGAAATAATTTCGACTCACGTAAAAATGTTTTGCAATATGACGATATTATGCGTCAACAACGTGATGTTATTTATAAACAACGAAATATGATCATGGATACTCAAAGTGATTTAAAGAGTGTCTTGCTACCAATGGCTTATCGTACAATTGATCGTGTTGTGGACGCTCAAACTAAAAGCAAAGATCCAAAAGAATGGGATTTATTAACTATTATGGATTTTGCTTCCGATACTTTAGTTAACGATAAAATGATTTTAATGAGTGATTTAAATAATAAAAATCGCCAACAAATCAAAGAGTTCCTCTATTCAATTGTCGATACGGAATTCAACAACAAATTAAATGCAATTCCTGAAATGAGTCAGATGATTGATTTTGAACGTTCAGTTTTGTTACGCCCAATCGATCAACATTGGACAAAGCATATTGATGATATGGATAGACTTCGTCAAAGCGTAATGGTTCGTTCCTATGGACAATTAAATCCATTGGTTGAATACCAGCAAGCTGCATTTTCTACCTATAATAGAATGATTTCTGATATTGAATATGATGTAACTAGATTGTTTATGAAAGCTCAAATTCGTCAAAATCTTAGATAATAATTTAAAAACCATAAGTTCATTTTTCTTTATTGAATTTATGGTTTTTTGTTTCTGTAATTTCCTTTATTTTTTAGTATTCTTAATACATGGAAAAATTCATTCAATTTATTTTTGTATTATTTTTGATTTATGTATCTTTTTGGTCAATGAGAAATATTGAATTTGGATCTAAAGAAAATATAAAAAAAGCACCCAGTCAATTTGCAGTCCTTAGAGTACTTTTAGCGATTGTATTAGGGTACTTAGTTTCTAGTTTTTTTATTTCAATTTCGCAGTTAATTTTATCTTAGTTTCTATTGTCTTCCTTATTAAATAAAAGGTTTAAAATGATCGGCCCAATAACAGTTGCTAAAATAACAACAACTAAAATTTCTGAATAAACTTCTTCATTTATTATTTTGGCAGTTAAACCAATTTGAGCAATAACAATTGAGAATTCTCCACGTGGGATAGAACCTGCTCCTACGATTGAAGAATCCAATAAATTATAACCAGCTAATTTTGCTCCTAAACCTGTACCGATAAATTTAGTTAAAACAGCAAAAATTGTAAGTAATAAAATAATCCACCAATTATTTATAACTGCAAGGTTCACCTCTAAACCAACGCTGGTTAAAAATATGGGAATAAAAAAGCCGTACTGTGAAGAAGCAGTGGCCTCTTCTATTTCATCTTTAACATCCGTTTGAGAAATAGCCACGCCTGCAAAGAAAGCACCAATAATGGCACTTAATCCAAAATTAATTGCTAAAGCAGCCATAAATAGCATGATAAACCAACCCATTTGAATGTTAATTTGATTATTATTTTTTAATTTTGGAACCCAATGATGCATAATCCAAGGTACCAAATAACGAATAACAAATGCTACTAGTATTAAAAATAAAAGATTCAATAATAAGCCAGCCCAAATTGGGGATGATGAATTACCGTCAGAACTTTGGACAAAAATTGCAATATAAATTCCTAAAGTAAGCATTGCAAGAATATCATCAACAATCGCTGAACCGACGATGGTGATCCCATTTTTACTTTGCATTTTTCCACGTTCTTTTAAAACATTCAATGTAATTGAGGTACTAGTTGCAGCGAAAACAATTCCATAGAAAAGAGATGATTTAACACTTGTTCCTGATAATTGACAAAAAGCAAAGAAAACAGCAGCTGGAATTAAAGAACCTAGTAACGCTGCTAATAAACTTGGTTTTAAAAACTTCTTTAATAAATGCAGGTCAGATTCCAAACCAGCGATAAACATTAATCCCATTACACCTATTTCACTAAGAAAAGTGATTATTTTGTCATGATGAACCACGTTCAAAAGAGATGGTCCTAATAAAACGCCTACTAATAAAGGGCCAATTACTGATGGTATTTTAATTCTAATTGCAATTTCTCCAGAAATTACCGAGGCAAAAATCATAATTGCTAAAATAGTTAATTCTGACATATTTCCTCCTTAAAAATATCTATATAAATAGTTTAACAATAAAGAAAAATTGACAACTAAATTACAATAAAAGTAAGGAACAAATAAAAGAGTAAATATGAAAATTGCAATTTTAGGTACCACTGGATTAACAGGGTATGCATTATATAAGGAAGCTTTAAAGAGAGGTCATGAAGTTACGGCTCTTATTCGAGACGAAAAAAAGGCTAAACAAATTTTAGGCGACGATACAAAATATAAAATAGTCGATGCTTTAAATTTAAAGGATAATGATTTAGATGGATTTGATGTTTTTATTAATGCTTATGCTAATCACGAAGATTCATCTCAATATATGAAAGTCGCTAAAAGAATAGTGGAAATAGTTACGGATAAACCTATTCGTTATGTTCAACTGTTGGGTGCGTCATCACTTAAAACACAAGATGGAAAATTATTAATTGAACATATTATGGAACGTGGTGATGCTACTGGAAGTGAGCCTTGGTATGCTAATGAAGTTTTTAAATTCTTAAAATCATTACCAAATAATGTTAATTGGACTGGTGTGTCACCCCAACAAATGTTGTATCCGGGGATGCCAACAGATTTTAAAATTAGTTCAGATAGTTTAATTTATAATATTTTGGGTCATTCTCAAGTTTCAAACGGTACTTATGCAGTTGCTATTTTAGATGAGATAGAAAATCCTAATTTTATAAATTCTCGTTTCGCAGTTGGAGAAGTTTAAAATAAAAAAATCGTTAAATTTAAACATATTAGTTTAGCGATTCTTTAATTTTCTGATAAAGGTATTTTAATATTTGAAATATTTATTGGTGACTTGGATAAAATATTTAAAAATTTAAATGAAAAATTTTCTGCAGATTCAGGAACTGGCTGATTTAACCATGTAGAAATAATTGCCAAAATATATTTAATAGTTAGTTCTTGGGCAAAATCTGCTGATATATTTGCTTCATCAGTTTTATAATCTATGAAAAATTGTTTAGACCATAACATATAATTATTTTCTAAATATTAAATCCATTTGCCATTCACGCGATTATCTTTTGAATAAAGAATTTTTAATTCAAAAGCATGAGCATATAAAATCGGCAAAACAGCATAAGCAATTAGTTCAAAAGGGTTATTCCAATGATTTTTATTTTTTACAATCGAATTCTTAATTTCTAAGTCGAGATTGAAAATGTAATATTCGAAAACTTCGTAAACGGAATTGAATTCACTGTTATTCTCGTATGAGAATCCAGCATTAGAATATAAGGTTTCTAAATTTATTTCATCAATGTTTTGCTTATCTAACATATTAATCAAAGTATTAGATATCTGCTCTCTTTTATTACTTGTTAGAAATATTTCATGGTCGATTTGTTTGATTAAATCTTCAAGTGACATGTTGAATTTATCGGATATTAACATTAAAGAATCTAACGTTGGAAAAAGTTTTCCATTTCCCATTTTGAAACAGTTTTGAATGATATATTAATAGCATTTGAAAAATCCCTTAATGATAAATTACGAGATATTCTAAATTTTTTAATAAATATTGAAATATTATTTTTAAAATCATTATTAAAATTTTTCATAATTGTTTACATTCAAATTCATTTAAAACTTTGGAACAGTTTGAAAAATTTATTGAACAAGAGATGGATTAGGAGCGCGTTTACCATGGAAAATTTATTAAAATATATTTTTATAATTTTATTCGCAATATTTGAGGTATTGGTTTTTAAAAATTCGCCATTTTTAATTAGTGTTATTAAATCAATCTTAGCTTCAGGGGCAATTTCCATTATTATCATGTGGGTCATAAAGAAGTTTAAATCATAATTAAAGTAACGTTTTTGCAAAAATAAAAGAGATTTATTTTAGATATAATGTAACCGCTTACATCTGGTGTGGTATACTAAAAATTAGCTGGAAAACCAGTAAATTAATCTGAGATGAATGGGACATTTTTGTACCCCGAGGAGAAAAATATGGTTAAAATGAGTTTAGAACACATCCGCAAGGTTTACCCTAATCAAGTGATTGCGGCCGTTCCTGATTATAATTTGGAAATTGATGACGGCGAATTTACTGTCTTTATCGGGCCTTCAGGTTCTGGTAAGTCTACTGTTTTACGTATGATTGCTGGACTAGAAGACATTACTTCTGGCGAATTTAAAATCGGCGATAAAGTAATGAACGATGTTGAACCTAAAAATCGTGATATTGCAATGGTCTTTCAAAACTACGCACTATATCCACATATGACAGTTCGCGATAATATGGCTTTTGGTTTGAAGCTTCGCAAAATGAATAAAGAAGAAATTGATACACGTGTTCAAAAAGCTGCAGAAATGTTAAGTCTAGAAGAATTTTTAGACCGTAAGCCTGCTAATTTATCTGGCGGACAACGTCAGCGTGTTGCCCTAGGCCGCGCCATTGTTCGTGATGCTCAAGTAATGCTACTTGATGAACCGTTGTCTAATCTTGATGCAAAGTTACGTGTTGAAATGCGTTCCACTATTTCTAAATTGCATCAACAATTAAAAAACAATATGATTTACGTTACGCATGATCAAATTGAAGCGATGACGATGGCTGATCGAATTGTTTTGATTGACCATGGTGTTATTCAACAAGATGGTTCACCTGAAGAACTTTATAATAAACCTGGAAATAAGTTCGTTGCTGGATTTATGGGCTCTCCTTCTATGAATTTAATTAATGTAGACGTAAAGGGAGATAAAATCATTACTAAAGATGGTAAAGTATCGTTGAAATTGCCAAAGAGTAAATCTAAATTACTTAAAGATAAAGGTTACGATGGTAAGGAAGTTGTATTTGGAATTCGTCCAGAAGATATTCATACAGAACCAATTACTAAAGAAACTTACCCCGGAGATACTGTAAATGTGAAGCTAGATTTGGTTGAACCACTTGGTGCCGAAACAATGTTATATTTCCAGTTAGACAATAATAATTTCGTTGCACGTGTCGGCTCTCGTGATACTTCTAAAACAGGAGAAAATACCGAATTAACTTTCCAATTACCAAATGCTCATTTCTTTGATCCAGAAACAGAAATAGTAATTACTAATGATGAAACTACTTATAAGTCACCAACTCGTCAAGAATCAGATTTAGCAAATTCAAAAGGGACTTCACTCGAAGGAACTAAAAATTCTGGTAAATATTAATACAATAAATCGCCAACTTAAGGGCGATTTTTTTAACCAAAAATTCATAAAAATTTCATACTTCACATTTGTAAATGGTTTACAAATGTGTTATATTATTAAGTGAAGGAGGTTATTGTGAATGTCAGAATAAAAGCATATCTATCCGATCATGATTTAACAATTTATACAGTTGCAAAACGTGGCGGATATGGATATACAACAATACACAAATCATTTAATAAATCACAAAGTGAAGCAACCTCTTTGAATCTAAGGGACTTAGATGCCTTGGCAAAATCATTGGACTTGTCGATGTGGGAGGTACTTAAAGAACTTGAAGAAAATTATTTTGAATAGGAGGAAATAAAATATGGCAAATTCAATGTTTTCAAATGATCCATTTGCAATGGATGATATATTTAATCAATTAATGGGCAGAATGAATGGAGTTAATTCTGAAAATCGTTACATGGTAAATGGACGAGAAGTTACTCCTGAAGAATTCGCAGCGCTACGTGCTGGCCAAGCTATTCCAGCCCAAGAAGCTAGTCCAAAAGGTAAAGTGAAAAAAGATGGAATTTTAAATAAATTAGGAAGAAATCTAACTCAAGAAGCCCGTGATGGCTTATTAGACCCAGTTATTGGACGTAATAAAGAAATTCAAGAAACGGCTGAAATTTTAAGTCGTCGTACCAAAAATAATCCAGTTTTAGTTGGGGATGCTGGTGTTGGAAAAACAGCAGTAGTAGAAGGATTAGCACAAGCTATTATTAACGGGGATGTTCCAGCAAGTATTAAAGGTAAAGAAATTTATTCAATTGACTTATCTAGTATCGAAGCGGGAACACAATATCGCGGAAGTTTTGAAGAAAACGTTCAAAAATTAGTTGATGAAGTTAAAAAAGCTGGTAATGTAATTATCTTTTTTGATGAAATTCATCAGATTTTAGGTACTGGTGCTATGGGAGGAGACAGCGGATCTAAAGGGCTTGCTGATATTTTAAAACCCGCCTTGTCTCGTGGCGAATTCTCAGTTATCGGAGCTACAACGCAAGATGAATATAGGAATACAATTTTAAAAAATGCAGCCCTAGCTCGCCGATTTAACGAAGTAACTGTTAATGCCCCAAGTCCGGAAGATACATTTGAAATCCTAAAAGGAATTCGAGAATTGTATCAAAATCATCATAATGTCTTATTACCAGACGAAGTTTTAAAGGCAGCTGTTGATTATTCGGTTCAATATATTCCGCAACGTTCTTTGCCAGATAAAGCAATCGATTTGCTTGATATGACGGCCGCACATTTGAGTGCTAAAAATCCAGTTACTGACACAGTAACTTTAGAAAAAGAATTAGAAGAAGCTAAAAATCGTCAATCAATTGCAGCAGAAAAAGAAGATTATGAAGAAGCTTTGAAAGCTAAAAATGATATTGCTCGTTTAGAAAAAGAAATTAAAAATGCAGATAATATTCAAAAAATAATTGCAAGTGTTGATGATGTTGCAAACAGTGTTGAACGTTTAACGGGAATTCCGGTTTCGCAAATGGGGGCTTCAGATATTGAACGTTTGAAGACGATTAACGAACGATTAAAGGGTCGAGTTATCGGCCAAGATGAAGCCGTTGAAGTAGTTTCAAAGGCCATCCGTCGTAATCGTGCTGGATTTGATGAAGGCAATCGTCCAATTGGAAGTTTCTTATTTGTTGGACCAACTGGAACAGGAAAAACAGAGTTGGCAAAGCAATTAGCTAATGATATGTTTGGCAATAAAGATGCTGTTATTCGTTTGGACATGAGTGAGTATTCTGATCTTACTGCTGTTTCAAAATTAATTGGAACTACAGCTGGATATGTTGGCTACGATGATAATAGCAATACACTTACAGAAAAAGTTCGTCGTAATCCGTATTCGATTGTTTTGCTTGATGAAATTGAAAAAGCTAATCCACAAGTATTAACTTTACTTTTGCAAGTGATGGACGATGGACGCTTAACTGATGGACAGGGAAATGTAGTTAATTTTAAAAATACCGTTATTATTGCTACCTCAAATGCTGGTTTTGGAAATGAATCCCTACTTGGAGACGAACAAAAGGATAAAACTTTAATGGATAAATTAGCACCATACTTCCGTCCTGAATTTTTAAATCGTTTTAATGCAATTGTAGAATTTACTCATTTAACCAAAGATGATTTAAAAGAAATTGTTAATTTAATGATTGAAGATGTCAATAAAACTTTAGCTAAAAAAGATATTACTTTAGAAGTTGAAGATGATGTTAAACAATATTTAATCGATGAAGGTTATGATGAGGCAATGGGAGCTCGTCCATTACGTCGAGTAATTGAACAACAAATTCGTGATAAAGTAACTGATTATTATTTAGATAATCTAGATGTTCATGATTTAATTGCTAAATTAGTAGATCAGAAAGTTGTTATTGAAAAGAAATAATTTTAAATAAAAACACTCAGTTTATTATAAAACCGAGTGTTTTTTATATCTAAAAATTACCAAATCGTTTTTAAATCATTGAAGGTATCGATAATTATGTCATTATCTTTTACAATAAATTTCGAAATAGCCCCATTCCCGATCGGACTGGTTGATAGTTCTTTTTTACCATATTTTGCTCCAAAGCCTCTAATAATAGTCCCGTGAACTACTAGTAAAATGTTACCCCCATCAGAGTTCTTATCTTTAATGTAATTGATTCCTCGGTTAACACGCTCCCATACCTCACTTGCGTTTTCTGCTAAATGAAAAGGATCTTTTTCTTTCATTAAATCTAAAACCTCATCGCTACCATATTTATTAATAATGGCGTCATAAGCTCTATTTTCAGTGATTTCTGGATCGATTTTATAAATCGTTTCGTCACTAGGCAACCCCTCGAAACTTCCAAAAAAAACTTCACGAAAATCACGTAATTTTTCAGGTGTTTGAGAAGAAGCAAAATTATTTTCTTGAAGAATAAATTTAGCAGTATCATATGCCCTACTGAGATCGCTAGAGTAAACATTTGCAAAATCAATATTTGCTAAACGAGTACCAGCTTTTATACCATCACTTTTTCCATTTTCGGTTAATTCAATATCGCTCCAGCCTTGAAAACGTTTAAAAAGGTTGAAATAAGTTTGTCCATGACGAACAACATATAAATTTAAAGGTTTTTTCATAATTCTATTTTACCAATATAAAACAGCGTATAATATTAAAGGCTAATTATGGAAGACTTAAACAAACAATTTGAACAAAAGCATTTAAATGAAATTATTGAAAAATTAAATAATTCAATCGAGGAAACAAAAAATAAATTGCAATATAATAAGGAACAACTTTCAGAAATAGAAAGTGCATGGAAGGATGTTCGCTTTAAGCAAGGTGATTACAACGCGATTGTTGAAACTGCTTCTTCAATTCGTTCACAACAACAGCAAATTCAACAACGAGAAAATGCTTCTAATCAAGCAGAATATCAATTAACTACTTATTTTAAGCAAAAAGAAAAACCTTATTTTGCACGAATCGATTTTACAGAAAATGATAATGCAGAATCTATATATATCGGACTTGCGTCGTTTTCTCAAAATGATCAATATTTTATTTATGATTGGCGAGCCCCGATTGCTTCGATATATTATGATGGTGGCTTAGGTGATGTTAAGTATCAAACGCCGGCTGGAGAAAAAGTTGCTAATGTAACTTTAAAAAGACAATTCCAAATAGAAGATGGAGTAATTCTTACCCTATTTGATACAGAGGAAACTATTGGCGATCAAATGCTACTAAATGCCCTTAGCAATAATTCTTCAACTAAAATGAAATCTATTGTTACAACGATTCAAAAAGAACAGAATCAAATTATTCGTGATACACAATCAGATTTATTATTTGTTCAAGGTGCTGCTGGCTCAGGAAAAACAGCAGCCGTCTTGCAAAGGATTGCTTATTTATTGTATCGATACCGCAAAAATCTTACATCTGGACAAGTAATATTATTTAGCCCAAATCAACTATTCAATGATTATATAAATCAAGTTTTGCCTGATTTAGGTGAACAAAATATGGTACAAATGACTTTTTATCAATTCGTTAATTATCGTTTACCAAAAATATTAGTTCAAAGTTTAGCTAAGAGATTTGAATTAGAAAATCGTCCAGAAAACCATGCAATTAATCATTTAAAGGGAAGCTTACAAGTGGCACGAGCGGTTGAATTATTTGCAAAAAGTCTTAATAATAATGGAATGAATTTTCGAGATATAAAACGTGATGATGATGTGATTCTTTCAGCAACTGAAATCGAAGAAATCTATTATAGTTTTAATCAAAGCTATTCATTAGCGCAACGTTTAGATGCTACGAAAGAAAAATTAATTCAACTAGTTACTGCAAAGGCTGGCCAAAATATTAATTCTAATTGGGTTGAAGAAGCAATTGAGAATTTAACAGAATCTCAAATTAGAAGCCTTGTTGGTGATCCGGAAAAATATGAGGACCTAAGTAAAAAATTAGCTCGCGTAATTGTAAAAAATAGTTTCGCTCCGGTCTTGCGTCGAATTAAAGCGAATGGTTTTATTAATCCAAATAAAATTTTTGCTAGCTTTTTAAAACAAATTACGAAATATGTTGATATTTATCAATTCAATGTTACGGATTCACAAATACAAAATTCAATACAGAAATCACTTGAAGAGCTATCAAATAAAGAATTAAATACAAACGATTCAGCGATTTATTTATATTTATACGATTTAATTACTGCTCATCGCGGACAATATGATATGCGTTTTGTATTTATTGATGAAGTGCAAGATTATACGCCACTTCAATTGGCTTTTTTAAAACATAGTTTTCCGAACGCTAAATTTACCTTATTAGGTGATTTAAATCAAGCAATTTTTACAGGAAATAATGCCAACAACCTAAGAAAAGAATTAGAAAATTTATTTAAAACAAAAACTATTCGATTTATTCAATTGAATCAAACCTATCGTTCTACTCAACAAATAAGCGATTTTGCTCGAGAAATTTTAGATCATAGTCAAAACATTGTCGCTTTTGAGCGCGAAGGTAGTTTACCAAGTGTAGTGGAAGTAAAAACGAGAGATGCCAAAAATCAATTTATTATTCAAAAAATAAATGAAATAAAAGAAAGTAATCAAACAGTTGCTATTATTACTAAAGATGCACAGCAAGCGACTGAGATTCAAAAAGTGTTAGAAGAAAATAAAGAGCAATCAACTTTAATTTTGCAAGAAAATCAAAGATTAGCAACGGGTATTATAGTGATTCCAAGTTACTTAGCTAAAGGATTAGAATTTGATGTTGTTATTTTACCTGATGTAGACGAACAGCATTTTAATTCGGAAACTGAAAAACAATTGCTTTATACTTTGTCTACCCGCGCTATGCATGATTTAACTCTAATTAGCGTTGGCCCAATTTCAAATTTAATTAAAAAAATAGATAATAGTTTGTATAGAGTGTATAATTATTAATTTGTATTTATTTATAATCTAATAAAATATAAGAAAAATCGAGGAAATAACTATGGTTAAAAAAGCCAAAGATAAAAATTTAGATATCGATTCTAATAACGATACTTCTAAACAAAATGATGCCGTGGATATTCACGGCAAAAAATTTAATAGATTAGCATTCGTGCTTGTTATTTTAATTGCTACTTTTGCTGGTATGTTGATGCAAACCTCATTAGGGACGGCAATACCAACTTTAATGAAAGATTTTAATATTAACTTAGCTACTGCTCAGCAAGCAACATCATGGTTTTTGCTAGCCAATGGAATTATGGTTCCGGTTTCTGCTTACTTAGCTACTAAGTTTTCTACAAAATGGTTATATGTAGTTGCTTATGTAATCTTGTTTGGATCAATGATTATGGCGTATACGGCTCCAACTACTAATTGGACGTGGTTTTTATTTAGCCGTGTAATGCAAGCCATTGCCGTAGGTATCACCATGCCATTAATGCAAGTTGTTATGGTTTATTTATTCCCACCAGAAAATAGAGGAGCCGCAATGGGTCTTGGTGGTTTAGTAGTCGGTTTAGCACCTGCAATTGGACCAACTTTATCTGGTTGGATTCTAGACAAGGATCATAACTTTTTTGGATTATTTACATTAACTAATTCATGGCGTTCTATTTTCTTATTGCCGATGATTGTTGTTGGTATTTCGTTACTTTTGGCTTTTGTTTTTCTAAAAGATGTTGTGCCTAATGAAAAAGTCAAATTAGATATTCGCTCATTAATTCAATCGACGATTGGTTTTGGATTGTTCTTATGGGCATTAACAAATGTATCCAACCCTAAATACAACGGTTGGCTAGATACTAATTATGTTTTGATTCCGGGAATTGTTGGACTTTTGTTTATTATTACTTTTGTTTGGCATCAATTAACAATGAAAAACCCATTCCTAGATGTTCGAGTATTTAAAAATAAACAATTCGCTGTTACAACTATTTTAGTTTCCTTATCTATGATGGCGATGATGGGAATTGAAATGATGTTGCCTACTTATTTGCAACAAATTAGAGGATTAAGTCCATTTCAATCTGGATTAACACTTTTGCCCGGAGCTATTATGATGGGTGTAATGTCACCAATTACTGGTTCAATTTACGATAAAGTTGGAGCCAAACGCTTAGCCATCCTTGGATTTTTAATTGTAGCAATTGGGACGGTTCCATTTTACTTTTTAACTGCTGATACTCCTAAAGATTTTATTACTATAATGTACTCATTGCGTATGTTTGGGATTGCCATGGTAATGATGCCACTTACAGCTAGTGCAATGTCTACCTTGCCACCACACGAATCAGCTCATGGAACTGCTGCAAATAATACTGCTCGTCAATTAGCTTCCGCAATTGTTGTTTCCTTACTTACATCAGTCACACAAAACATTATTAATACAAACAAACCATCTAATTCTTTAAAAGAAACTAATATTCTAAAATATGCACAGAAAATGATAGATGCTAGTCTGGATGGATTCCATGCTTCATTTTTGATTGCTTTAGCTTTTGCAGTTCTAGGATTTTTAGTGGCGTTTATGCTTAGAAATGGAAAAAAGATTGAATCTGATTCAAATGTTGATGATGTACCTATGTCTGAAAACACAGTAGAAACTAAAGGAGGACAAGCATAATGATATTTTTGATATTAGTAGTTTTAGCAATTCTTACCCTTGTATCTTGGATGCTGATTAAAAATGGATTTCTAAGATTCTTGTTAGGTGGTATTACCCTGCTAGGATTGGTTGCGGCAGTTGTAGCAACAACATTAAATGTTTCATCTAATTTTGGAATGAAAAAAGTTAGTGAAACAAAAAAAGAACAAATTTATTCTATTGCTGGTAAAAAAATGCTTGCTGGTATTTTATTGGCGCAACCTATTTCAGAAAAATCAGAAATTGACGCATACGTTTATTCAACAAACGCTAAAAAATCAACAAATTCTATTGAAAAGCCTGCCTTAAATAAAAAGATATATGTAAGTGTAAATAGTGGTGATAAAGCGTATAAAATTACCACAAAAACTAAATATCAATTTAAAAATAATCTATATAAGTTATTATTCGGAATTTTAGGTACAGATAAGAAAAAAGCTAAAACCATTGTTGAATTTGATTTGCCAATAGATTCTTGGAAAATATTAAGCAAGGCACAATTAGAAAAGTTTACTGCTGTAATGTCTGATCCCGCTTCTATTAAAGATACAAATACTCTTAAATTAATGCAAGAAATGCAAGAAGCCTTAACCTCTGGAGATACAAAAAAAGCTACATTAATTAATATGAAGTTAATTTCCAATATTGTAGCGAATGGTAATTATAAGGCAACATCTGATTCCAAAAAAGAAACTAAAAAAGTTGACGATAAAAAAGCTGAATCGTCTAGCTCTGAAAAAGAAGTTGTTAAAGCGACCCCAACAAAGAAAAAATCAGCGAACACAGCTTCTTCTCAGAATCTATTAGATAAAATTAGAAATTTGTTTATTCCATCAAAAAAAGATGAGAGCAATAATGATAACAATAAAAAAAATTCCAGCTCTTCAGAACAACCAAAAAATAAACCATCCGAAAGTGAAAGTAGTGCTTCAGTAAGTAGTGCTGTTTCTGAAGACACATCGCCAACATCATCTGATGATTCTAGTTCTCAAAGTCAAGAAAGCCCATCAAGTGAAGAATCACCTCAAGAAGTTTCTTCAGAAGTAGAAAACACTGAAAATTAGTTTTAAAACAGGTAAATAACTGTTATAATTATTATGTATTTAAAAGGTTTCTCGTTTTTCTGTAATTCGTTTCACCGATTTTTTACAAATAAGCTACACTCGGTGTACGAAAGAAGGATTTTATTATGGCACAAGGAACTGTTAAATGGTTTAATGGTGAAAAAGGATATGGATTTATTTCTGGCGAAGACAACAAAGAATACTTTGTACACTTCTCTGCAATTCAAGGAGATGGATTCAAAACTCTTGACGAAGGTCAAGCAGTTAGCTTCGATGTCGAAGATGGACAACGTGGCGAACAAGCAACTAACGTTAACAAGTTGTAATTTATAAAAATAAAAAACGTCGTAAAGACGTTTTTTATTTACAGTTTTTATTTATTTCTAAAAATTTTGGAGTTAATCGATTGGAATTAACTCTCGAATTTCTTTTTTAAAAGTGACTTTATATAATAAATACCAAACGATAACTAATACAAATAAAATGATTGATAAAATAATTAATTCTTTATAAGGATTTATGCCAATTGAAATTGTTTTTCTTAATCCATCGATTGAATAAGACATTGGAATGTAATCATGTATTTTTTGATAAAAAATATTAGAAAGAATTAATGGGTAAGTTCCTCCGGATGCACTTAATTGAAAAATCATGAAGATTAATGATAATAACATTCCAATTGAACCTAAACCAACTCTAAAAATAGAAACAATACTTACGGAAACTAAGCTAGTAACGATTAATATAGCGATTGTTGCTACAGGGTTGATGACTTTAATCCCCCAAGTAAATTGCATTAGCAAATACATAATAAGAGCTTGCAGAATCGACAAAGGATAAATCAGGCTAATTTTGGATATAAAAAGTTGTTTAGCAGATTGCATTTGATTTTTCTTAGCTGGATTAAAAAGAGTTGTAATAACCATCGCACCAACCCATAGGGCTACACTCATCATATAAGGCGACATTGCAGTCCCATTATTTGGAACCTTAGATAGATCTTTTTTATCTATTTTTAATGGTTTCACTAGGGCATTAATATTTTTATCAGTAGTATTAATTTCTTTAATTTTTAAAGCTCCAACTGAAAGTGAATTTCCTAATTGATGCTGATTTTTTTCAATTGTTGTAAGTCCATTTTGGAGAGAAGAGGCGCCCTTATTTAAAGAACCAATATTAGAGCTAAAAGTTATAAGTCCTTGATTTAATTGCCGTGCTCCGCTTGAAATATCGTCCGTATTTTGAACAATATTGTTAGCTGCAACAGAACTTTTATTTATATTAGGTTGAAGTTGATTTGAATATATTGAATTTAATTGATCTATTTGTTGTGACAATTGAGCTAATGTCGGATTTTGATTTGATACAATTTTTAATTGTTCATTTAATTGATTTAAACTATTGGCAAAATTATTGGATCCATCATTTAATTGATTTAAACCATTTGCTAGAGTGGATTGGCCATTTTGCAACCGATCCATTGCTTGTGCTAATTGAGAGGAATTTTTACTTATCTCATTGCTAGCATTATTTAATTGTTCACTTCCTTCAACTAGGTTTAGGGCACCATTATTGGTTTGAATAAGGGCAGTATCGATTTTATTAGTACCGTCGGAGGCAGTTTGCAAATTATTTCCGGTTTTTCCGATAGTGCTTAAAACATCTTTAATATAAATTTGGTTAACTTGTGATGTTACTCTATTTTTAATTTTTTCTAATGCGCTATCACTGATTTTAGATGAGATATAACTTTTCCCTGACGATAGAAAGTAATTTATTTTCATTTTTTTAGGATTAGAATCCAAAAGACTAGTGGCATTTTTGCTAAAATCTTTTGGAATTTCAATTACCATTGCATATTTTCCAGAAAGTAATCCATGATTAGCTGCTTTCTTCGATGTAAAAGAATAGTCTAAATCCCTATTTCGTTTTAGATTTGATACCACTTTATTTCCTAAATTAAAATTTTTATCCTGATCTAAATTAACAACTGCAACTGGTAAATTATTTGTATTTCCATATGGATCCCACATAGAACCAATAAATACCACAGCATAAATTGCAGGAACAAAGGCAATAACCAAAGCTGCAATTATTAGAATTTTTTTATTGAAAACCATTTTTAAATCATTAAACATAATGTATGTGCTCCTTATAAACTTCATAATGTAGTTTATAACTAAAAAGTGTAATTGTAAAGTGTCATGTTGTAAAATAGTAATATGCGTTTAAAAAGAGATTTATCCAAAGAAAAAATTGGAGAAACAATTCTGGCATATTTAGAAACACATAACGTAAATGAGGTGTCGTTTAGTGCAATTGCTAATGAATTAGAAATTAAATCTCAATCACTTTACAACTACTTTCCTAATATTGATTATTTAATTTCTTATACTGGATCTCTTTATTACGAGAAAATCAGAATGTTTATCACAGAAAGAGTGATTGGCTTTTCTGGTGTAGATGCTGTCCGTAAATTTATGGATGGGTTTCACGAATATAATATGAGCCATCCAAAACAAAGTCAGTTGTTATTTGTTGTCCCAAATGAAAAACTATCAACCGATTATTTAGAAGCAAAAGAAAAGTTAAATAATATTCTTTTACAAATTTTAGAAGAATTAGTAGCTAGTCTAGACAAAAGAATTTTTTATTCAAAAATTATTAGATCAGGTTTAATTGGATTTTTGATTTTAGAAAATCAACATGAAGAAACTTTTATCGATAATGATTTTGAACAATTAATGACAATGATGATCCAAAAATTGTCCGAAAAATAAATAGTCATAAATTTTTCATTATTATTTAAATTATTTTTTAAATTGGATGATAAAATTATCACGAGAAACAACAATGAAACATTAGGAGAATTAAACATGGAATTAAAAGATATTTTAATTGGAGTTGCCTTAGGAACAGCTGCAACGGTAGGCTACAACAATTTGGATGATGAAACTAAAGCTAAAATCAGTAAAGCTTTAGGAAATATCGGTGATGAGACTAAGGGAAAAATTAAAAATTTAACCGGCTTAGATCTAGATGAACAAGTAAAATCCGCTAAGGGTGCAATTGATAAAGCTGCAGATAAATATAATGTTGATGATGTTATTGATACTGCAAAAGATAATGTTTCTAAGGTATTTGGAGCTATTTCTGAAAAAACTGATGATGTATTATCAAAATTATCCGAAGATAAAGACTAACAATTTTAAATATATAAAATTAGAAAAACCTATTAATTGAAATTAATAGGTTTTTATGAATATTACGAAAAATTCATAAAATATAAATATAAAATAAATTGCTCCTTCAAATGTTGTTTATAGAATAGTTACCATAAAGCTTATGCTAACGGATTTTTTAAATCTAGATTTATGAAAGTTAAGGGTAATTAATGAATAAAAAAGTAGATATTAATCAAGAATATAAAAATAATCATGAAGTACTAGATATGTCGCCACAAATTAAAGAGCGATATAAAATGTATAAGTCCGGAAAAAATGGATGTTTGCTGGAATATTATCAGCAATTGTAACAGCAATTTTAGCAAGTAATTCATCCAATTTAATTAATTTATCATCTGCTGATACCTTAAATAATTACAAATTAATTTCAGACAAAACCAATCCTAATGGTGCTAAGATTTATCAATCTGATTATGGAAATTTTTCCACATATGAATATGAACATGGAGATGAAGTAATAACACAACCACCAAATTCGGTTCCTGAAGTACCGATTTTACCGGAAGAACCAAATGATATAACAGAAGATGAAACAATTACCGAAAAAGATTCAAACGAAAATCCGGATATGAATACTGATAGTAAAACAAGCGTAGATTCAAACCACGGTAATCACGTACAAGACGATCAAGTATATTTAACTAAAGATTCAAATATGGAATCCAGAACTTCAACTAACATGAAAAATAAGTCAAAGAATAACGACTTTAGTTATGCAAAACTTCCATCAACTGGCGAGAATAATAATGAAAAATCGTCAATATCATTATTTTTTCTTAATATAAGCGCCATGTTAGGTTTAACTTTATTAACTAAAAAATGAAAAGTCAATAAAAATTTCTTAATTAATTATTAAGTTTTTCTTTTAAAAATTCACAAAATATAAATATAAAACAAACACCCACTTCAAATGTTACTTATAAAATAATTAGAATGAAGCCCATATTAAAGGATTTTTTAATCAATGAATAAAAAATTAAATATTAATCAAGAAGGTGAAACTAGCCATGAAGCGCTTATTAACTCGTCTCAGCGAAAAACAAGATACAAGATGTATAAAGCTGGAAAGCAGTGGATGTTTGTAGGAATTTTATCCGCAATTTTAGTAAGCAATCCTTCTAGTTTCATTAATTTATCGTCTAGCGATAACTTAAATAATTATAAATTTATTTCAGATACAACCAAACCGGTAAATGCTGAAATTACAGATGAGAAAAGAATTGATGAAATATCATCAGCAGAAAGCTATATTAGAAATGAAAACGGATATTCTAATTTTAAAATTACAAATGCAGGTGTAAATAGTAGCAACAATCAATTGCTCTTTAATAGTGGCCCAACTTATGGAACGCAGGGAATTTTATTATCAAAGGGATTAAATGCTGGTAATAATGCAAATGTCGGTACGCGCGTTGTTAATTTAGACAGACCAATTGATATGATGAATGATATTAGCTTCAGTGTCTCATTTAAGCAATCAATGTTAAATGGGCAATTAGGTGATATTACTTCCTTATCTGGAGGAGATTATTTTGGGCTTACTTTTACAGATGCTTTTGCTAATCAATCTAATAATAAATATGGAATTAAAAGTATGCCAAATTCGCTTTTCTTAGGCCGAGATCTTTATTGGGATGCTTCTGAAAATGATCCGACTAATAGTATCTCTCATTTTAATGGAGGACAGTTATATAATCCTAATT
>JAITDY010000063.1 GCA_031282325.1 Lactobacillaceae bacterium
AAAAATTAAATGTTTTTTCAAAGATAAGTCTTTTGCAACTTCATTATTGAATTTTCTGCCCGCTGGATCTAGCAAAACAATATAAGAATCATCTTGTTTAACAGAATCAACAGCATCAAAAATTGGCTGAGGGGTCAGCAACATTCCAGCACCGCCTCCATAAACAACGTCGTCAACATTATTATGCTTATTGGTAGAAAATTTTCTAAAATCTACTACAATAAAACTTAATAATTTTCTTTCTATTGCCTTGCCGACAATCGATTCTTGCAAAGGAGAGAAAATGTTTGGAAAAATACTTAAAACATCAATTTTCATCAATTAAACCCTCGATTATTTGAATCTGTATTTTTGAATTCTTTAAATCTACCTTCTTTACAACATCATCAATATATGGAATTAAAATTTCTTTTTTTAATGGGGATAAAATAGTCCAAACATCATTACTTGCCAAACTTATAATATTTGATATATTTCCAATAAAAATGTTTGATTCATCATAAACGGGTAATCCAATTATTTGATCATAATAAAATTCATCTTCTGATAAATTATCTTGGGTATGACCATTCACATAAATATCTTGTCCTTTTAATTTTTCAGCATCATTAATATCGTTAAATTCAAAAAAAGATAAAAGATACGTACCCTTATTTGGTTTAGCATTTTTAACAGTATATTCATTGCCACCAATTATCAATTTACTATTACGCTTAAATCTTTTGTCAGCGAAATCAGTATTGGAAATTACTTTCAAATCGCCTTTTATTCCATGCGTATTCACAATTGTTCCAACTTTAAAAAAATTGTTCACATTATTATCCATTTTAATTTATTTTCATCTATCATTTATTTATAAAAGAAAAAACCGCCTAAGCAGTTTTATTTTGCATTTTTTGATTCATGGAATTTTTTCATGATTCCAGCTTTAGAAAGCAGGTTTCTAACTGTATCAGTAGGTTGCGCACCCTTTGCTAGCCATTCCAAAACAGCCTCTTCATCGAATTTAACTTCGGCAGGTTCAACAAGCGGATTATAGTAACCAACTTCTTGTATAAAAGCACCATCACGACGGGCACGTGAATCTGCAACAACAGCTCTATAGAATGGGCGCTTTTTTGTTCCCAATAAGCGTAAACGTATTTTAACTGACATAATAATATCTCCTATATTTTAACTAAATATTAGTATATTATATTTTGTTTAAACTTGTCAAGTAAAAATAATTGACTAATACACCAAAAACTATTCTTTTATTTGATAAATATCATAATAAAAATTCTTCATATAGTCTAACCAATATTGCACATTTAAAGTTTCTCCGGTTACTTTTTCTAAGATTTCTACTGGGGTAAGACTGGCACCATATTTCCAAATATTTTCTTTTCTCCAATTAAAAATATTTTCAATATTACCTTTAGAAAGATTTTCATTGAAGTCAATATTTTTATTTAAGGTATTTAAAAATTGGGCCGCAAAAAAATGTCCTAAGGCATAACTTGGAAAATAACCAAATGATCCGCCTGCCCAATGAACATCTTGAAGCACTCCACTTAAGTCATCTGGGACATCAATTCCTAAATACTCCTTATATTTTTCATTCCATATTTTTGGTAATTCATCAATATCTAAATTATTATTAAAAATTTCTTGTTCAATTTCAAAACGAATAATTATATGCAAGGGGTAAGTTAATGGATCTGCTTCTGTTCTAATCAAAGTCGGTTCAGTTTTATTCCAAGCCCTATAAAAAGTATCGAAATCAATATCATCCCATTTTCCATCAGCAGTTTTTTTCAATTCATCGAATTCTGTTTTTAGAAATCCTTTATTTCTCGCAATGAAAACTTCATTAAACAATGATTGGCTTTCATGGATACTCATTGCCATTTCTTTTTCAGCTGGAGTGTAATCAAATTTTGGATCAATATTTTGTTCAAATAGACCGTGACCCGCTTCATGCGCTAATCCTAAAACAGCCATTTTAAAATCGTTTTCATTCCATCTTGTTGTAATTCTGGCATCATTTCTATTCATTGCAGTCATGAAAGGATGAATGGTGTCGTCTAATCGACCTTTATTGTAGTCATATCCAAGTCTACTTGTATAACCCAATACATATTTTCGTTGTCGGTCAATTGGGATTGATATATTCAAAAAAGAATCAGCAATTTGCTGGCCACTTAAATTTATTTTTTGACGAATTTTAATTAATTCTTTTTTAACCTTATTAAATAAATTATTCAAAGTATTAGTATCGAAATCAGACTCATACATTTTTAATAAAACATCGTAATTAGAATCCTCTTTATTTTGACGCCATTTAGGAATTAATTTTTTATTATGTTCTATCAAGTCATTCAAAGCGGTTTTATAAAGATTAAAATTATTTTGTTTTCTAGCTTCAGCCCATTTAGACTGAGCAATAGTTTGTAATTTTGATAATTTGGAAAAATCATCAGCGGTTAAATTTTTATCCCTTTTAAAATTACGGACTGCAATCCTAAAATTTATTTTTGAAACGTCTGATAATTGTTCAAGATGATTTGAAAAATAATCTAACAATTCCTGTGTTTTGTTAGAATTCCATAATGAAAAATATTTATCAGCAATATATTCAGTTAAATTGGCTCTAAAATCAGCTGAATCTTTTGGCATGCCCGTTAATTCATCCCATCCTAAAAGGGCTAAATTTTCTTGTAATAAACTTAATTCCTTAAAATGATTTAATAAATCTTGTTCTTTAAATTCCATTTTTTATACTTAATTCTCCTTTAATAAATTAATTTTATTTTACACTTTTTTTATAAACGTTCGTGTTTTGATGTGTTAATATCACTTACGGGAGATAATAAATGGAAAAATACTTTAATTTAACTGAAAATAATACTTCTATTAAGCAAGAATTCTTGGCAGGCCTTACAACATTTATAAGCATGGCTTACATTCTTTTTGTAAATCCAAATGTCTTAGGTGCCGCTAAAATGAACACTGGAGCTGTATTTGTTGCCAGTGCCTTAATAGCAGGAATTGCAACTTTATTTATGGGATTAGTTGCTAAATACCCATTTGCAATTGCTCCCGGGTTAGGAATTAACGCATTCTTTTCTTATTCAGTAGTAATTGGCATGGGAGTCAAGTGGGAAACGGCTTTAGCAGGTGTTTTCGTCGCCGGCATAATTTTCTTTTTACTAACAATTTTTAAAATTCGCGAGTTAGTTATCAATTCAATACCTAGTGATTTAAAATCAGCTATTGCAGCAGGTATCGGATTATTCATTGCTTTTATTGGTTTATCAGATGGTGGAATTATAACTAGCAATAAATCTACGATGATTGGATTGAGCAATTTGGGATCACCTTTAGCTTTACTAACTATTTTTGGAATCTTAGTTACATTAATTCTTTATACTAATAAAATTCCAGGTGCCATTTTTATTGGTATGGTTATCACGTCAATTGCAGGAATTATAACAAAAATAATTCCTTTGCCAAAACAAATAATTGGTAGTGTGCCTAGTTTAACACCAACCTTTGGAAAAGCGATAGAAGGTTTAAGTGGAATTAACTCGGTGCAAATGGTTATAGTTGTCCTTACGTTTCTATTAGTTGCATTTTTCGATACTGCAGGTACATTAATTGGGCTCGCAAAAAATGCAGGATTTTTAAATGAAAAAGATGAATTACCACGTGCCGGAAAAGCGTTAATGGCTGATTCAATCGGTATGTTAGGAGGATCTTTGCTAGGTACTTCTCCAACCACTGTCTATATTGAATCATCAGCTGGAATTGCAGTGGGTGGACGAACTGGATTAACATCTGTTTTTACTGCAATATTTTTCTTTCTAAGTCTATTTTTTAGTCCATTGCTTGCAGTTGTAACTCCACAAGTAACCGCTCCAGCACTTATTTTAGTTGGTATTTTAATGATTGCTAATTTAGCTGACATAAATTGGAATGACTTCCCGACCGCTGCTAGCGCAACTTTTATAACTTTAGGAATGCCACTTACTTATAGTATTTCTGACGGAATTGCACTTGGCTTTATAACTTATCCTATTATTATGTTATTCTCAGGAAAAGCAAAAGAAGTCAAACCAATTATGTATATTTTAGGAATTGTATTTATTTTATTTTTAATACTTGTTTAAACTAAAAAAACTTGCTTAAATTTAAGCAAGTTTTACATAGACTTTTCAAATTATTTATTTAATACATCACTTTTTATTTATATTCGAATGTTTAAATCCATAAGCAAAATAAACAATAATGCCCAAAGACAACCAGATTAGTAGCCAAATTTTTGTTTTATTTGGTAATTCAAATAGGAAAAAAGTAGTTGCCAGAACCGAAAAGGCGGGCAAGATTGGATAAAGCGGCATCTTAAAACCGGTATTTTTAAGATCCTTCCTATGACGCAATACGAAAATACCCACACCCATAACGCTAAAAGCTAATAAAGTTCCCCCATTTATAAGTGCAGCAAGTTCATTTAAAGGCACTAATCCAGCAAAAACAGCTTCAATTATCAAGGTTAACATTAAGGCATTTTTAGGCACACCAGTATTATTGTTAATACTTTTTAATTGCTTTGGAAGTAATCCATCTCGCCCGATTGAATATACCAGCCTTGAAGAAGCGAACATCATGCTCATTATAGCGGTAAACATACCAATTAAAGCACCAATAGTAATGATTGTTCCAGTAATTAATGCAAAAGTGTTTCCCATTTTAGAAAAAGCAAATGCAGCTGGATCGTCGACTCCTAATTCAGTGTAATTAACCATTCCGGTCAATACTAAAGAAAATAATGTATAGAGGATAGCAGAAATTAAAACGGTTCCTATAATTCCTCTAAACATATTTTTACCAGGATTTATAGTTTCAGCTGAATTTGCAGCTAGGGTGTCAAAACCAACGAATGCAAAGAATACACTTGCAGTTGATGCCCAAATTCCACCCAAACCAGCAAAACCTTTTTGGAATTCCACAGGATAAAAGGGACTATAATTAACTTTTTTTATATAAAAGAACCCAACAACAATGAATAATACAATTATTATAATTTTTAGCAAAACTGCCCAATTTTCAATTACTTTAGAAGCTGTTAAGCCT
>JAITDY010000003.1 GCA_031282325.1 Lactobacillaceae bacterium
AAAAAACATTTAATTTTTATTGCAGGGCATTATGAGGGATACGACGAACGAATTAAAGCTATAGTTAATGATGAAATTTCCCTAGGCGACTATGTGTTAACTGGCGGAGAACTCGGGGCAATGGTTATTATTGATGCAACTGTTCGTTTCCTACCTGGCGTTTTGGGTAATGAGGATTCCTCTCATGAAGATAGTTTCGAAAATGGATTATTAGAGTATCCGCAATACACTAGACCGGCTGATTTTAGAGGAATGAAGGTTCCTGAAGTTTTGTATTCTGGAAATCATGAATTAATAAGAATTTGGCGATTGAAAGAATCTTTAAAAAAAACATTGATAAAAAGACCTGATTTACTTAAAAATAGAGTGCTTACTAAAGAAGAAAAAGAATTGTTAGAAGAAATTAAATCAGAAATTTGATATAATTTTTATTGGCTATTTATACATTGGCCAATTATTAACATTGCGCTGGCTTCTTTAATAAATTAGTTATCAATGTTTTCGTTGGAAGGAAAAAATAATGAGACAAAACGAATTACTTGCAAAAGTTTCCGCAAATCAACTTCGTTCAGATATTCCAGAGTTCCGTGCAGGAGATTCTGTTAAAGTTTATGCTCGTATCGTCGAAGGCGAACGCGAGCGTGTTCAGATATTTGAAGGCGTTGTTATCAAAAGAAAAGGTTTTGGCATTTCAGCTAATTATACCGTGCGTAAAGAATCAAGTGGAGTAGGTGTTGAGCGTACTTTCCCAGTTAATTCACCACGTGTTGATAAAATAGAAGTTACTCGTCATGGACGTGTGCGCCGTGCAAAATTGTACTACTTACGCGCATTACATGGTAAGGCTGCTAGAATCAAAGAAGCTCGTCGTAAATAAAAAAGAATTCCATATGGAATTCTTTTTTATTTCTTTATAATTTGTGCAATTGTTTTTAAAACGCCAGAATGAACATTATCAGCAATAGCTATTTGTGTATTATTGAATTTTGATTTTATAAATTCTGGTGCGTTAGGCATAACAAAAGGGTAACCAACGTAATATAACATTTCTAAATCATTCTCGCCATCGCCGAATGCTGCCATCTCTTCTCCATGAATATTCAAATATTCCCCTAGGCGTTTTAAACCAACTGATTTACTAATTCCATCATTAATAATGTCCAATGCACCATATCCAGATGATGTTGTCCGCAATCCTTGCAAACCAGTTTTTGAAATAAGTTCTTGAGCTAATAATTTTTGATCTTGTTTTTCCCAGAATAACGATATTTTTTGAATCGGTTCGGTTATATCTTTAGAAGAATGAATGATCGATAGATTATTGCCACTATATCTTTTGATCATCGTATTAATTAATTTGGAATCGATAAAATCAGGAATGAAAGTGATGTTTCTACCTTCAAAAGCTGTTCTTTGAGGCAGAGCAGAAATTTTGGGAATTGCTTGATAAATTTTATCAATATAAATTTCGTCGATTGAAGATTCAAAAATAACTTTACCGTTTACGTAAACGAGCCCACCATTTTGTCCTATATATGCAATTTCATTTTTTTGGTTAAATTTTTTAAATGTCCCATCTATTCCGTTGAATGATCGTCCAGATGAAACGACAAAATATTTACCTTCTTGTTTTAATTGAGATAAAATTTGTTTAAACATATCTTCGTCGAAAGAACGATCATCTTTAAAAAATGTTCCGTCTAAGTCACTTGCAAATAATTTTATATTGTTCATATTTTAATTATAAAAAAAAGCTCAGAAGTTTTCTGAACTTTGAGATACATATTTTTTAGATTTTATTTTTTAATTTTTCCTAAAATAGCGCCAACAACTCCAGAAAGAACTGTGGAACCAACAACACCAGGAACTAGATTGAAACCAGTACCAAATAAATTGGTTAAGGCATCGCCACCAATAGAATTTAATCCGGGAATTAATCCACCTAGATTGGCTCCTAGAAAACCTGAAACAACAGAGATAACAATATTTAAAATACTATTGTTAGTTGTTCCTTGTGTTGAAGAACCCGTTAAAGAACCTGATATTTTTTGTCCGGCTACGCCTAAAAGGCCACCAATGACAAGATTTAATAATTGACTAATCATAATTTCTCCTTATTTAAATAAATACTGTTAAAAGTATATTAAAATATATTACTATAAAATTAGTAAAAATAGTGTATTTTATTAATGAGTGATAAAATTATATTTACTGAAATATATGGCGATGTAGCCAAGTGGTAAGGTAACGGTCTGCAAAACCGCCATCGCGGGTTCGATTCCCGTCATCGCCTTTTGGAGGGAAAATGACATTAAAAATAATTGCTAGTGATATGGATGGAACATTCCTAAGAGAGCACCGATATTATGATATTGATCGTTTTTCTGAACAATTAAATTTCATGCAACAAAAAGGAATTCATTTTGTTGCTGCAAGTGGAAATAAAATGATTCATTTAAAGGAAATATTTCAGCCAGTTATCAATAAAGGTTATGAGATTTCTTATGTGGCCAGCAATGGTTCAGCTAGCTACCAAGGCGAAAAGTTGATTCATGCTGCTTTTTTAACTAAAGAACAAATAAAAAAGGTAATTGAATGGAATGCTAACCATCCTGAAAATGATGAAAATTTAGTCATATTAACTGGATTAGTTAATACCTATGTATCAAATCACGCATCCCAAGAAATGATTGAATTAATTAAAAATTGGTATCATGATGTAACGCAAGTAGAAAAATTCAAAAATATTTCTGATGATATTTTAGAAGTAACTTTTTTGTGGGAACACGATAATGTTGAACAGCAGGTTAAAATGTTACGAGAACAATTTGGTCAAGAAGTTCATTCAACTGGAAGTGGATTTGGCAATGTTGACGTATTGGCACCAAATACTAATAAAGCAACTGGAATGAGTTTTTTGCAGGAACGTTGGAATGTTTTGGATGATGAAGTTGTAACTTTTGGCGATAATGAAAATGATCTAGAAATGCTCTTGAAATTCCCAAGAAGTTTTGTGATGAAAAACGCCGACGAATCGATGCATAAATTAATTCCTAATTCTACTAAGAAAACCAATATTCAAGACGGTGTTTTAGATACAATTGATGAGTTATTAAGTGATTTATAAATTTTTTTACACTTATTTGGGTAATTCTTATTATATTTTTTGTTGTAAATATAATAATGCAGTATCAATCATTAATAGAATTGTATAAATAGGTAAAACATATTTATATTTTAAATTCATATTCATTACTATTAGCCATGTAAATATAATTAAAATAATTGCTAAAAACGTGGTGATATTAAAACCAAGAAACATATGAAATAAAATCAAAATAATACCAAAAATTAGGGAAGTTATTTTAGATAAATTTATATTGCTTAAAAAAATTGGAGTAAAGAAAAAGTTAAAAGCAATGATTAATGGAATTGTTGATTGAATAAAGGTTGTACTAACATGATTATGTTGCAAGAAAAAAACAGCAGTGGGCAAAGCGGTTGCTGCTAAAACTGAAAAAGATATTAAGGCAAAAATACCCTTAAAATTAATAATTTTAACTTGAATTATAATTAATAAAATTCCTAATAATAATAAAAGAACAGCAATTTGAAAATTATATGATTTTTGAAAATTGAATGCTACCAGCATTGAAAATATAATCGGCGCAATGGACCAGTATGCTTCAATGAAGGAATTAAAAATAATAAAAATTGAACTAGCAATTAAAATTGTAGAAAAAATAACCATCGATATGGTATCCCAACTTGATGAAATAATTGAAGTTTTATAATCTAAAGTTGGATAGAACCACCATACAAAATTTAAAGCGCCCGCACTGATTAAATAGGATATTAAATAAAATTTCCAATTTTTTTTAATATCTTCGTTTTGCGAAAAATTATTTATATTAGCAGAGCTTTCGGGAAGCGAATATTTTTCTAGATTTTTTGTAGGTTCTTGCATACATAAAATTATAATATGTTATTCTATTTTAAGAATAAAATTTAACCTATTTAGAGTACGGGGAGTGATACCACACTATGATCCGTCAGCAACCTGATTTAATCAAGGTGCTTCAGTGGTAAACAATAGGGCCAATATTTTTTAGGCCTTTATTAGGTCTATTTTTTATTTATAAATAAAAAAGGAGAGTAATATGTCAAAATTTTTTACTAGCGAATCAGTCAGTGAAGGGCATCCGGACAAAATAGCTGATCAAATTGCGGATGCAATTTTAGATGAAGTCTTAAAGCAGGATAGAAATGCTCGTTCTGCAATCGAAGTTACTACTTCCACTGGGAATGTGGATATTTTTGGAGAATTAACCACCAGTGCGTATGTTGATGTTAGAAAAATTGCTACTAATGTAATTAAAGAAATAGGGTATACGAAACCAGAATTAGGATTTACTTACGATTCAGTTAATATTAGTAATAGAATTGTAGAACAATCTATAGATATTGCACAAGCAGTGAATAAAGCTGAAGACGATCCAAATGAAATTGGAGCTGGTGATCAGGGGATGGTTTTTGGATACGCAACAAACGAAACAAAAAACTATATTCCATCAAGTTTGGATTTTGCACATAAATTGATGAAGAGAATTAGCAAAGTTAGAAAAACAGGAACAGTTAATTATTTACGGCCAGATGCTAAAGCGGAGGTAACAGTTGAATATGATAATCAAAATAACGTTTCTAGAATTGAAGCAATTGTAATTTCAACTCAACATGATGAAGGTATTGATTTAGAACAAATAAGAAATGATATTAAAAAGGAAGTTATTGATGTAGTTATACCTAAAAAATTAATTGATGACAAAACCAAGCTTTATATCAATCCGAGTGGACGTTTTGTAATTGGTGGCCCTCAAGGTGACTCAGGCTTAACTGGCAGAAAAATTATAGTCGATACTTACGGAGGAGCCGCTCATCATGGCGGAGGAGCATTTTCTGGAAAAGACGCTACCAAAGTAGATCGATCTGCTGCTTATTACGCTCGTTTTGTTGCTAAAAACTTAGTAGCATCAGGCCTAGCTGACGAATTAGAGATTCAAGCAAGCTATGCAATTGGTGTTGCTAAACCGGTATCTATTAATGTGAATACTTTTGGGACATCGCAAATGGCTGAAGAAGAAATTTTATCAATCATTGAAAACAAATTCGATTTTCGGCCATCAAGTATTATTGAGCAACTTGATTTAAGGCGCCCAATTTATCGACAAACTGCCACGTATGGTCATTTTGGTAGAGATGATATTCAATTGCCATGGGAGCAAATAAAATAATTTGCTACTTTACTCAGTATTTTTATTGTTTTTTCATTATTTATCCACAATATAAATTAATAATAAAAATAAGGGTAATTTTATGGTTTGTTTAAATAAAAAATATTGGTTTTATTCATTCATTAATTTCCCCGAACAAATGAAGTTTTAATAATAATTTTAAATTATTTATATTGAACTCAATTTTGGAGGTTATAGTATTTTTTAAATGAAAACACGGATTGTATCAGATAAAATTTTTTTGAAAAATTTATTAGTACAAAATAAAAAGGGTGATAAACTGATTTTTATATTGACAGGATTTAATACTTTATTATTGATGCTTATTGAAAATAAAAAAATAGAAAAGAATAATCAAGCTAATAAATAGCTACTTGACAGATTATTATAAAATTAATATATGAAAGTTTATAATACAGCTTCTTTAAATAAAGAAGAATTTCATACAATTAAAGAAAAACATATTGATATGTATGTTTGTGGTCCTACGGTTTATAACTATATCCACGTTGGAAATGCGCGTTCGGCAATTGCCTTCGATACAATTAGGCGCTATTTCGAATATAAAGGTTATGAGGTAAATTACGTTTCTAATTTTACTGATGTCGATGATAAAATAATTAATCGCGCTAAAGAAGAAGGTACAACTGAAAAGAACATCGCGGAAACTTATGCAAATGCATTTTTTGAAGATACAGCTCCTTTGAATATTCGGCCTGCAACAACCCGTTCATATGCAACACAAGTGATTCCGGAAATTATTGATTTTGTTAAAGATTTAATCGATAAAGGATACGCCTATGAATCTCAAGGAGATGTTTATTTTCGAGCAAGAAAATTTCATGGTTATGGAATTTTAGCCCACCAAGATTTAAATGAACTTATGGCCAATGCGCAAGGTAGATTAGATGATCAAGAAATGCAGCGTAAAGAAGACGCATTAGATTTTGCTGTTTGGAAAAACGAGGAACGAAATGGAGTTATTTCTTGGCAATCTCCTTGGGGGAATGGCCGACCAGGTTGGCATATTGAATGTTCGGTAATGAGTCAAAAATATCTTGGAAACACTATTGATATTCATGGTGGTGGAATTGATTTGGCTTTTCCGCATCATACTAATGAAATTGCCCAAAGTGAAGCTCATACTGGTCAGAAATTTGTTAATTATTGGTTGCATAATGGTTTTGTAAACGTTAATGACGAGAAGATGAGTAAATCGCTAGGAAACTTTACAACTGTTCACGAGCTATTAGAATCATATGATGATCCAATGGTTATTAGATATCTTATGGGAACAGTTCAATACAGAAAACCGATTAATTATTCTAATAAAGAATTAGAAAGAGCAAGGACTGAATTAAATAAAATTCGTTCTGGTTATCAAAATCTTAGTTTTGCTCTAAAAGATTCAAATGATGGTTTTGATAGTGATATCGATGAGAAAATTGATAATTTGGTTGCCGAATATCAAGTGGCGATGGATGATGATTTCAATACTCAAAACGCACTTGCGTCAGTATTTGAATTAGTATCATTAGCAAATACCTATGCAAATAATACGGATTTAAAAAAAGATACGGCAAATAAAATTTTAGAAACTTTGGAAAATTTAATGAGTGTTTTTGGCATTGAAGATTTATATCCTGATGCTAAGCCATTACCAAACGATATACAAAATTTGTTAGAAGCTCGCAAAAATGCTAGATTAGCAAAAAATTATCAAGAATCAGATAGAATTCGTAATCAATTGAAAGAAAAAGGAATTATTGTAAACGATACACCTCACGGCCAAAAATGGACAAAAGAATAATTATTTGATAAACTTACTAAAAGTAAGGAAATTTGTAATTTAAATTTTCTCATTATAGGGGGATGAAAATGACTGAACGAATGGATATGTCGTCTGCACAAAGAAAAATGAAAAGTCCAAATATCAAAACTCGAAAACGTGCTTTGAAGGCGATTCATGATTTTAAAAAAGCAATATGCAATAAGAAGTAGTAATACTTCTTATTTTTATTTCATTTAATAAATGTTAGGATAAAATTATGGGAAATTTTTATTTATTGGAAGAACCAATAAAAATGTATGATGAATCTTTTGATGAAATTTTTGTTTTTAATATGAATGGGCTTGAAATTCAATTATTATCAGTAGATGATGCGCTAACGCAAATGTCTCTAACAACTAATTTGAATATCTCTATAAACTTATTACCAAATCAAGCCTATATTGACATTGATCATATTCCAGGGAATGTTATTAAAGAATTAATTAATACTAAGGTTGCTTTGGATTTACATAAAAAAGTAACTTTGAATGGCGTTGATTATTTGTTGTTCGAATTTAATTTCAATCATTTAAAGAAAATAAATTAGTTATGTGCACTATAAAAATAGTGCTTTTTATTTATAATAAAAAGAGTGCAAAAAAGGAGTCAAAATGGCAGATATTAAACCAATTATTGAATTTAAAAATGTTAGCTTGGATTATCAAGATAATCGTGTTTTACATAATATTGATTTAGAAATAGAACAGGGTAAATTCTATACTCTTTTAGGACCTTCCGGTTCAGGTAAGTCAACAATTTTATCTTTGATATCAGGAAAAAATTCTCCTAGTGAGGGAGATGTTTTAATTGATGGAAAAATAGTTAATGAATTACCAGCTAATAAACGAGAAGTAAATACTGTTTTTCAAAATTATAATTTATTTCCAAATATGAATGTATATGAAAATGTTGCCTATGGTCCAAAACTAAAGAAGTTACCGGCAAAAAAAATCGATCAATTAGTTAAAGATATGCTATCTCTAGTTCGATTGAGCGATTTTGAACAAAATGAAATTACTGAACTATCGGGTGGTCAGCAACAACGTGTCGCCATTGCTCGTGCTCTTGCTAATGAACCAAAAGTTTTGCTATTAGATGAACCTCTATCTGCGCTAGATTATAAGCTACGTAAAGAGATGCAATATGAATTGCGTGAAATTCAACAAAGACTAGGAATAACTTTTATTTTTGTTACCCATGATCAAGAAGAAGCATTAGCTATGTCTGATTGGATATTTGTCATGCAAAATGGAAGAATTGAACAATCGGGAACACCAGTAGATATTTATGACGAACCAATTAATCACTTTGTAGCTGATTTTATTGGCGAGGCAAATATTATTGAAGGCATTATGAAAGAGGATTACTTAGTTAGCTTTGTTGGAAAAGAGTTTAAAAATGTTGATGCTGGCATGAAACCCAATGAAAGAGTTGAAATCGTTATTCGGCCAGAAGACCTCGATATCGTAGCTCCAAGTAAGGGCAAATTACAGGTTACAATTGATGATCAATCATTTAGAGGTGATTTTTATGAAATTACTGCCATTGACGACGCAGGTAATGAGTGGTCAATTCAGGAAACAAATCCAGCTAAAATTGGACAACGTCGGGGACTAAAATTTGATCCCGAAGATATTCATATAATGCGTTTTAATGAAACTGAAGAGGATTTTGATTCTCGTTTAGAAAGTTATGAAGGTGAAGAATGAAAAAATCATCTTTAACTTATTACATCTCCTATATATTATGGTTATTATTATTTGTAATTTTACCGTTAGTGTTACTACTACTTCAGGCATTAACTAATCAACAAGGTAATTTTACTCTTGATAATTTTCTTAATTACTTATCATCGGGAACATATTTAAGAATGACATTAAATTCTATTTTTTATGCATTTTTAATCACTCTGATAACTTTAATTATTAGTTATCCAATGGCTTATTTTTTAACTCAATTAAAAAATCATCAATTTTGGATGTTATTGGTTATATTGCCAACTTGGATTAATTTATTGTTAAAAGCATATGCTTTTATTGGTTTACTTTCTCAAAATGGAACAATTAATTCCACGTTGAGTTTTTTTGGTATAGTTCCATATCAATTATTATTTACTAATGAAAGTTTCTTACTGGTTTCCAGTTATATTGAAATTCCATTTATGATTTTACCTATATATAACAGCCTAATTGAAATTGACTCTAATTTAATTCAGGCAAGTCAGGATTTGGGTGCCAATACTTGGCAAACAATAAAAAATGTAATTTTCCCCTTATCGTTAAATGGAGTTAGAACAGGCATTCAAGTTGTTTTTATTCCATCTTTATCGCTATTTATGATTACAAGATTAATTGGTGGAAATAGAGTTATTACTTTAGGTACAGCAATTGAAGAGCACTTTTTAACAACACAAAATTGGCACATGGGTTCTACTATTGGAGTTGTTTTAGTTATCGCTATGCTAGTAACGACTTATTTTACAAGAGAAGGTAATAAAAAAGGTAGAAAAAAATGAAAAAATTAGCTATTGGTAAAATTTATTTAATTTTCGTATTTATTTTGTTGTACCTCCCAATTTTTTATTTGATTGTTTATTCTTTTAATTCTGGACAATCCATGAATGGGTGGGCTGGCTTTACTTTTAATCATTATCATGAACTTTTTTCTGATGCACGAATGATTGAAATTGTTTTGAATACTTTAATTGTTGCAGTATTATCTTCATTAATATCTACTATTATTGGCACGATTGGAGCATATTGGATTTATCAAACTAAAAATAAAAAAATAGCTAATCGGATTTTAAGTTTAAATTCAGTTTTATTAGTTAGTCCAGATGTTATTATCGGGGCTAGTTTTTTGATCTTGTTTACTGTCGTGGGAATGCAATTAGGCTTTTTGTCGGTACTTTTAAGCCATGTTGCTTTTTCCATTCCAATTGTTGTTTTAATGGTTTTACCTAAATTAAAAGAAATGCCAAAAACAATTATTGAAGCATCAGATGATTTGGGAGCGACTGGATATCAAACTCTTTCTAATATAATTTTGCCATATATTCAACCTGGGATTTTAGCTGGATTTTTCATGGCTTTAACTTATTCCTTAGATGATTTTGCAGTAACATTTTTCGTTACTGGCAATGGATTTTCGACAATGGCTGTTGAAATTTATTCGAGAGCTAGACGAGGGACTAGTTTGGAAATAAACGCCCTTTCAGCGATTATGTTCCTAGTTAGTTTATTCTTAGTTTTAATTTATTATTTTATTAGTAATCCTAAAAAAGGTGGTAAAAAATAGTGAAAAAACTTGTTCAATTTGCTCTGATATTATTAATAACTATTGCAGGACTTTTTATTTTAAGAACAACAACCTTACAAACAGAAAATAAAAATTCAGGTTATAAAGGTGGAGATAATGTTTTAAATATCTATAATTGGGGTGATTATATCGATCCAACTCTTTTAAAAGATTTTTCCAAAAAAACAGGTTATCGAGTTAATTATGAAACCTTTGATTCAAATGAAGCAATGTATACTAAAGTCAAGCAAGGAGGAACTAATTATGATCTTATTGTTCCTTCTGAATATATGATTCAAAAAATGAAAGACGAAAAATTA
>JAITDY010000043.1 GCA_031282325.1 Lactobacillaceae bacterium
GCTTTTGAAGCAAATATTTTTTCTACTCTGTTACAGATTATGTACGCCGTAGGAATTGGAATATTTTTTGCAGCTGTTTATTTAAGAACTAAAAATTTTATCAGCATAATGATTGCACATGGATTAATTGATGGTATTTCACTAGCATCTAATCCAAATTCACAGCTAAGCACTGGACAATCAACTCCTCCATTAATTAGCTGGGTTATTTTTGGTTTGATTACTTTATATTTTATATATGTATCAATCAAATATGTCAATAAAAACAATACAGACAAAATTAATAGAATTTGGCAATAAATAAAAAGCTTGATAATTTATATCAAGCTTTTTTAATATTCCATTAATGCCAGTAAAGGAATGTCCTTTTCTGCCATAATTTTTTCTCTTCCATGCAATTCCTTTAATTCGATAAAAAAGGCTGTACCAACCACCTCGCCACCTAGTTTACGAACTAGTTCCATAGTTGCACTTATTGTGCCACCAGTAGCTAATAAATCATCAACAATTAATACTCGTTGCCCGGGCTTTATTGCATCCGTATGCATTTGTAATTCGCTAGTTCCATATTCTAATTCATAGCTAGCCGTAACCGCCTCTCGTGGCAATTTTCCATATTTTCTGGCTGGTACAAATCCAAGCCCTAGTGTATAAGCTAATGGAGAACCGACGATGAAGCCGCGTGCTTCTGGGCCAGCAATAATATCTGGTTTTAGTTCTCTAGCGAATTCAACAATTTCATCAATAGCTTGATGATAAGCAATGCCACTACCGATCAATGGATTAACATCACGAAAAACAATTCCGTCTTCAGGATAATTTTGAATTGTAGCTATATAGTCCTTTAAATTAATTGTCATTTTTAACTCTTTTCTGATAAATTGTGGATTTAATCAAACTTTTACTTCCAGCATTTTTATTTGTAAAAATAAAACCATTCTCAATTTTAACAAAATTTAACTCCAAAAAAACATTTTGAATAAAATTATTCTGGTCGTACTCTTGAGGTGTTTTAAAGACTTTTCGGTAATAGTTATTAAAAATAGTTTTTTCTGGAAGCTTATTATTTGCCGTATAGTCCTCTGCAAGAAACTGTGAGGTTGACTGATTGTTCCACTCGTTAACAGCTAATTTTCCAATAATATTTACATTAGAATGTTCCAATATATCAGGACTATCATCATTAAAAATTAAAATGTCAACATTGGAAGTTTCCAATTTTATTTTACTTGTATTTTTTTTAGCACCAATTATTTTTTTTTGCTCAATTATTTCATTTTCAATTAATAATATTGGTTCCGGATTTTGATTACCAAAGGGTTCTAATTTTTGCAATTCATGAAAATTATCAACTGTAAACTCATTTTCTTTTATTTCAGCATCGATAATAATTTTTTTCTTTTTAACGATATAATTACTTTTTTTTAAATAATCAACCAATTGATTAAAATTATCTTCATGAATGCTCATCCCAGCAGCTTGCTTATGTCCACCCATTGAAATGAATAAATCTTTTTTTTCATTCAACCTTTGAAAAATATCAAAATCTTCCGTTGAGCGCCCTGAACCTTTCAAAATTCCATTGGCTTTAGAAAATACAATAGATGGCCTATTATATTGTTGTGTAATTTTACCAGCAAGTAATCCAATTATGCCTTCTGACCAATTATCCCCAACAATAATTAAAAATGGATCGTTAATTTGGTTTTCAACCTGTGTTTTAGCAATTTTATATAAATTATTAACCTCATTTTGTCGCTGGGAATTTAATTGATTAGCAAATAACGCTAATTCTCTTGCCCTATTAGTATCGTCAGTAATTAATAATTCCATCGCCAAATTGGCATCATTCATTCTGCCAAAGGAATTTATTCTCGGTGCAATTTGAAATCCGATTGAACGTGCATTAATAGGACTTTTAATTTTACTTATTTTAATTAACTCTTGAATTCCCTTATTAAATCCACGATTAATTTTTTCAATACCTTTTAAAACTATTTTTTTGTTTTCATCAATTAAAGGCATTACATCTGCTACTTCTCCAATTGTTGCCAATTCAGAAAAATCACTATCATCATAATATTTTGCAAACTTATAAGCAATTCCAGCAGCCGATAAATCTTTAAAAGGATATTCTGGAGAATGTAGTGGATGAACAATTGCATATGCATTTGGCAATTCACTTGGCAATTGATGATGATCAAAGATAATTGTATCAATACCATTATCTTTCGCTAATTGAATTGCTTCATTACCGCTAATGCCATTATCAATCGTAATAATTAAATTATTTTTTTCATTTATTATCCGTTTATATTGTTTTAAATTAGGCCCATATCCATCATTAAAACGATCTGGAATGAAATAAGATAAATTTTTTGTGTATTTTTTTAGCAGTAAAAATAAAATAGCTGTTGAAGTTACTCCATCAGCATCATAGTCACCATAAATTATTATTTTTTGATTTAAAGCAATTGCATTTTCAATTCTTTTTTTGGCTTTAGAAATATCTGATAATAAATTAGGATTATGCTCTTCAGCCTTATTTAGAACTTCTTTTTGAATATCATTGATATTTTGAAATCCACGATTGTATAATACCCTAACTAGTAACTCAGAAAAACCAGTTTTATTTGCGAGATTTTTAATTTCATCATTAGATACATTTTTGATCAAAAATATCCAATCGTATTTAACCACGTTTAGCCTCTTTTTGTTCTACTTCATAATTAGAAAAATCACGAGCAACACTTATGTTCGAAAAAACATCCTGCGCATCTAATAATAATTCCTTCTCTAATTTTCCGACATAACGTGGTGAAATATGGGTTAAAATTAATTGTTTTGCATTGGCGTTTTTAGCGTGAATTGCTGCTTGCAATGAAGTGGAGTGCCCATGTTTTTTTGCAATTAAACTTTGGGAGCTTGCATAAGTTGCTTCATGAATTAAAACATCTGCGTTTTGGGCTGCTTCTTCTATTATTGAAGTATCTTTCGTATCAGAAACTATCGTAATTATTCTACCTTCTCGTTTAAAAACAAAATCTTGGCCATTAATAACCGTTCCATCATCTAGCGTTACTTTTTCGCCTTTTTTTATTAGTCCCATGATCGGCCCAGGCTGTATTCCTAATTTGAGCAATCCCTGTATATCTAATTCCCCTTCAACATTAATTTCTTCTATTCGATATGCAAAAGTTGGTAAAGGGTGCTTCAAAGCATACGCTGTAACTTTAAATTTTCCATCATCAAAAATAACCCCGGGATTAACATCAACAAAATTGATTTTATAATCTAATCTGGTTTTACTTACTTCTAATGAATCTCGTACAAATCTTTCAACACCCGCGGGAGAATAAATTGTAAGTTCAGTTGGTTTGCCATTGTCAATATTATCACTAGCTTGAAAATTTCGAGATGCCAAAAAACCAGGCAATCCAAAAATATGATCACCATGTAAATGCGACAAAAAAATCTTATTTATTTTTCTAGAATGAACATCTGTTCTAATAATTTGATGTTGGGTAGCTTCTCCTACATCGAATAGCCAGACTTGATTTATTTCATTTAAAAGCTTTAAAGCAATTGATGAAACATTTCTAAATTTGGTTGGTTGTCCCGCGCTTGTTCCTAAAAATTGTATTTCCATAAATTAATCACTAAATTCAAAAGTAAATTCTGAATTATTTATTTGAACCTCATCTCCGTCTTTTGCTCCTGATTCTCTTAAGGCATCATCGATTCCAAATGAACGTAATTGTCTTCCAAATCGAAGTAAGGCTTCTTCAGACTCCTTATTAGTCATTGCCCATAGTTTTTCAATATCGTCACCCACGATCACCCATAAGCCATCATCTTCTCTTTCGATATGAAACTTTTCTGCAGTTTCATCAATAAAATTATAAACTGCATTTTCTTCATTTTTAGCATTTTTTTCTTCTTTAGGTAGATTTTTCAAAACATCAGATACTCGATAAAGTAATTTTTTAGTTCCAGCTTGAGTAATTGAGGATATTTCAAAAATTTCTAAATTATTAAAGTTATTTGCTTGTAAATCTTCTTTAAAAATTGCTAAATTTTCTGCTGATTCCGGTAAGTCCATTTTTGAAGCGACAATTACCGTTGGACGCTTTAAAAGCGTAGGATCGTATGTTTCCAATTCTTTACGAATTTGTAAAAATGCGTTATATTTTGATTCTTCAATTCCCGAATCATCGCTCATATCGATAAAATGAAGGATTACTTTAGTCCGTTCAACATGACGCAAAAATTCAAGTCCCAATCCCACTCCTTGACTAGCTCCTTCAATTAAACCTGGCAAATCCGCAATTGCAAAATCATCGTCTTCAAGTTTTACCATGCCAATATTTGGAGATAAGGTTGTAAAGTGGTATGAAGCTATTTTAGGTTTTGCAGCTGTGACTACACTTAGAAAGGTAGATTTACCTGCTGACGGAAAGCCAACTAAGCCAACATCGGCTAATACTCTTAACTCGAGGCGAACTTTCTTAACCATGCCTGGTTCACCGTTTTCAGAAATTTCTGGAGCTGGATTAGCGGGTGTCGCAAAACGCATATTTCCTCGTCCACCACGGCCACCTTTTGCAATCATGAATTCTTCACCGTGTTTTGTTAAATCAGTTAATTGAATTCCCGTTTCATCATCATAAATAATTGTTCCAGTTGGAACTTTGATATATTTATCGTCAGCTGATGCCCCTGTCATCCCTTTGGAACCACCATTAGCTCCATTTCCAGCTTTAAAATGACGATTATATCTAAAATCCATTAGGGTTCTAAGGCCTTCATCGGCTCTAAAAAAGACATTGCCACCTCGGCCACCATCACCGCCATATGGCCCACCCATCGGAGTATACGGTTCTCTTCGAAATGCAATAATTCCATTTCCGCCATTTCCTGCTTTTATTTCTATTTTTGCTTGATCAACAAATGCCATTCTTTTAGTATAACCTAGTTATTTTTCTTAATAATCGACCTTAGTGAAACCTGAATTAATTGTGCTGTTTTTTGCGAAATACCTAATTTTAGAAGTTCTTGTATGTCAGCTTGAGCAATATTATCTAAACTTTTAAATTCCTTTAGAAGCCTGTTTCTGTACTTAGGGCCAACTCCTTTTATTTCATCTAATCTTGATGATAGATTAGTTTTAGTTCTTAATTGTCTATGAAAAGTTATCACAAAACGGTGAACTTCATCTTGAATTCTTTGCAATAAAAAAAACGCCTGAGAATTTCTATTTAGTTCTAATTTCTGATCGTCAGAATTAATAAGATCTGATGTTTTATGTTTGTCATTTTTAACCATCGCTGCAATTGGAATATTTAAACCCAATTCGTCTTCCAATACTTCTTTAGCAGCATTTAATTGAATAATACCTCCATCCATTAAAATTAAATCTGGTAAAATTTTATTCTCTTTTAACAATCTCGAATAGCGTCGAAAAATAACTTCTCTCGTAGCTTTTGCCTCATCTTGATTGTTTACTGTTTGTAATTTAAATTTCCTATATTCATCTTTATTCGGCATTCCATCTTCAAATACCACCATACCGGATACATAATTTGTTCCCTGTGTATTGGAGTGGTCAAATGCCTCAATACGTTGAATTCGATCAACACCTAATTCATTAGCTAATTCTTGCATTGCCCCTTTAGTTTTAATCTCATTTAATTGCATTAATCTAAATTTGTCTTCTAGAGTAATTCTTGCATTTTTAGCAGCCAAATCTAAAACAGCTTTTTTTTCACCACGAGAAGGACTCTCAGCTTTCACTTCCAGAATTTCGCTTAACGATACTTTATCAACGTCTTTAGGAACAATAATTTTAAATGGTTTAATAATATTTTTTTGCTGATAAAATTGCTGAATTGCTTCTTCTAATTCGTCAGCTGCTTCGCCAATAATAGCAAAAGTATCTTTTTGCTGTCGTAAAATTCGATTTTGCCGAACAAAAAAAATCTGGACTGTCATCCAACCTTTATCTACGTAATAATTGAAAATATCGTATGAATGATTATCACTAATTAATACAGTTTGATTCTCAACAGTTTCTTCAATAAATTTTAGTTGATCTCTTAATTGAGCAGCTAATTCATAATTTAAATTCTGAGCAGCTTTTTGAATTTTGGCATTTATCTCATTTTTCGTGTCTTTAATATCACCGTTTAGAAAATGAGTAATTTTATTGATTTGAGATTCATATTCTTCTTTATGAACATTTCTAAAACAAGCCCCAATACATTGTCCCATTTCATAATACAAACAAGGGTGCCCCTGATATCCATTGCATCTTCTCAAAGGGTAATTTTTACGAATAAAATCTAATGTTCCATTGGCAGCATAAACATTAGGATAAGGACCAAAATAAGTGCCCTTATCTTTTTTTATTATATTTGAAAGTTTTATCGTAGGGTTTTTTTCATTTGTTATTTCAATATATGGGTAAGAATTACCGTATTTAAGACGAATATTGTAATAAGGCTTATATTGTTTAATTAATTCATTTTCTAATAAAAAAGATTCCTTATTTGAATTTGTAACTATAAATTCAAAATCAGCAATATTTTCTACTAGTTCTGCTGTTTTTCCAGTATGCGAAGATTTAAAATAAGATCTTACACGATTCTTCAAGTTCTTAGCTTTACCAACATAAATTATTTTTCCGTTCTTATCTTTCATTTGATATGAACCTGGTAAATCTGGTAATAACTTTAACTTATCTTCAACAATCTTATTTGTCATTAATTAAATTATAATGTAAGTATGGCTAAAATAAAAACTAAGGATGATGCCTTAAAAAAAATCGATAACAATCAAAATAAATTGTCTATTGATGATTTATTTGTGTTTCCACAAGAATCAGGTAACACTCAAAATAAAAATAAAGAATTGGGTTACGATTTAGAAGATCAAAAATTAGACTAAAAAACTTCAATTAATATTGAAGTTTTTTTAATTATTAATTTTATTTTCAATCCAATCCCATAATTCTTGTAATCCCTGCTTTGTTTCACTCGAAAATAATAAAATATCTGAATTAGCAGGATCGAAATTTAACGTTTTTTTAATTTGAGAAATTGCTTGATTCTGTTTCCCTTTTGCAATTTTATCTACTTTAGTACCAACGACTAAAATAGGTATTTTATAATAATTCAACCATTGATACATTAAGATATCATCTTCAGTTGGTAAGTGCCTTGAATCAACTAATGAAATAACCCCTTGTAAAACTTCTCTAGTACTTAAATATTCTTCAATCATTTGGCCAAACTCTTCACGTTTCGTTTTAGATACTTTGGCATATCCATATCCCGGAACATCAACAAATTTTAATTGATCGTTTATATTATAAAAATTTAAAGTCTGTGTTTTTCCGGGTTGAGAACTGGTTCTAGCTAAATTTTTGCGACCTAGGACGGTATTAATTAATGTAGATTTTCCAACGTTGCTTCTACCTACAAAGGCTATTTCATTATTTGTAGCTTCTGGATATCTACTTGCTTGTACGGCACTTGTAATTAATTCTGCTTTATTAACTTTCACATAGTCAATAATAACAGGAAGCGCGTTTTATTTTTAGATGGACAACTTTAACATAAAAATATATTAATGAATTATATTATTATGACGCCTGTTCTGTTTTTTTTACAATGTCGGGCAATATTTCAGGATTTAGTACAGACTTTTTAGTAACTCTTACTAAATCGATCGTGGGATCACTAGGAACCTCGTACATAACATCTTTCATTACTTGTTCAATAATACTTCTAAGTCCTCTTGCGCCAGTATTTCTTTGAATAGCTAACTCTGCCATTGCTTTTAAAGAATCTTCTTCAAAAATCAATTTAACATTGTTTAAAGCTAAAAGCGATTGATACTGTTTTACTAAAGCATTTTTTGGCTTGATTAAAATATTTACTAAATCATTAACTTCAAGATTATCTAAAACAGTAATAATTGGTAATCTTCCAATAAATTCGGGAATTATTCCAAATTTGATTAAATCTTCGCCTTGTACTAGTCTCATTGGGTTTTGTTCGTTTAATTCACTTTGGATAGTGATTTGATCAAAGCCGATTGTTTTTTCGCCCAATCTATCTTTGATGATTTTATCAATGCCATCAAAAGCTCCACCGACAATAAACAAAATATTAGTGGTATCTATATTTATTAATTCTTGATTAGGATGTTTGCGCCCTCCTTGTGGAGGAACACCAGCGATTGTTCCTTCAAGCATTTTTAACAGAGACTGTTGCACTCCTTCTCCGGAAACATCTCTAGTTATAGAAACATTTTCTGATTTTTTTGCAATTTTATCTATTTCATCAATATAAATAATTCCACGTTGTGTTTTCTCTATGTTGTACTCTGATGCCTGTAATAATTTTAATAAAATATTTTCAACATCATCTCCAACATAACCAGCTTCAGTAAGCGTTGTGGCATCAGCAATAGCGAAAGGAACATCTAAAATTCTTGCCAAAGATTGAGCCAGATAAGTTTTTCCAGAACCAGTTGGACCCAGCATCATAATATTAGATTTTTGAAGTTCAACTTTATTATCATCCTTATCATTTTGTTCTAATCTTTTATAGTGATTGTAAACAGCCACGGCAAGGGTTTTTTTAGTATCATCTTGACCAATTACATAATCATCTAATTTTTGTACTATTTCTTTTGGCGTTAACAACTTATTTTGAAATTCCTGATGTTTTCCATATGGATACTCTTCCGAAGTAAAAAAACCACGATAATCTGTTTGCATGTTCACTCCTAACCATTTTGAATATTTAATAAATATTATTATACATTGTTATTTTAATTGCATAAAAAACAAAAAGAATGAATTACTCCATTCTTTTAACTCTATTAAAATTTTAAAAATAAATTATTTTTTTAATTCTTTAGCATTTTCAACAACTAAATTAACAGCCTTTTGTAAACGCAAGTCATGTTCAACCATACTTGAAGCAATTAAAGTTTTTAGCTTATCAGCCGTCATATTATATTCCTTGGCTAAACGTTCATATTCAGCTTCTAACTCTTCATCAGTAGAATTAATATTTTCCTTATTAGCAATGGCTTCTAAGACCAAATTAGTTTTAATACGATTTGGTGCTTCTTGTTCGAATTGTTCATGTAAATTCTTTTCATCGCTACCAGTTAATTGGAAGTACATATCTGGGCTAATGCCTTGTGATTGTAAATTAGAAAAGAAACCGTCTAATTGACGATGAACATCATTTTCAATTAAATCTGAAGGTATTTCCATATCCAGTTTTGCATTGTCAACTGCAGCTTGAATTGCTTTGGTTTCTTTTTCATCTAAAGCTGTTTGCTTCTTTTGTTCTTTTAAACGATCTTTAGTTTTTACCTTTAATTCAGCAAGTGATGCAACTTCTGTGTCAACATCTTTAGCAAATTCATCATCTAATTCTGGTAATGATAGCTTTTTTAATTCATGAATTTTAACTTCAAATAAAGCAGGTTTTCCAGCCAAATCGGCAGCTTGATAATTTTCTGGGAATGATACATTGACATTTACATCTTCGCCGGCTTTGTGGCCTACAAGTTGTTCTTCAAAACCAGGAATAAATTGACCAGATCCTAAACTTAATGAGAAGTTTTCAGCTTTACCACCATCAAAATGTTCTCCATTAATCGATCCGACGAAATCAATAACAACTGTATCACCGTTCGCAGCTTTTTCATCTTCTTTTACAGGAACCAATTCTGCTTCTGTTTGGCGGAGATGTTCTAATTCATGATTGACTTCTTCATCTGAAACATCAGTATCAGGTATTTCAATGCTAACACCATTATATTCACCTAATTCAACTGATGGGGCTAAAGTAACATTGGCTTTTAAAATCCAAGGGCCACCTTTAGTTAAAGATTCAGGTAATATTTCTGGCTGACCAACTGTATTAATTCTTACTTCACTAACAGCAGCATCAAAATTAGCTGGTAAAACAGCGTTTAATGCATCTTCATAAAGAGCTTCTTCACCGAAACGTTGGATAAAAAGTTCTTTAGTAACTTTTCCTTTTCTGAAGCCTGGAATTTGCACGTCATTCTTTACTTTATTAAAAGCAGCATCAATTCCTTTTGCAACTTCTTCTTTTGATATTTCAAATGTAATCGTTCCAGCTTTGGAACCATTTTCTTCAAATTTAGCATTTGTATTTAGCTTTTCTACCATTTAATTCCTCCAAATGTATACCATATAAGTATAAACTAATTATTTTAATTTACTAAATGAACCCGGAAGTAACTCTTCCATTGTTGTTTGTTCGATTTTGCCACTTTGATTAGTTAAAAAAATTTGCGTATCCTTATCGAAAAATTCATTCATTACTTGTCTGCACACACCACATGGCTTTATAGTATCTTCCGTATTTCCAGTAATAAGCAAAGCTTTAAATTTTCGATGGCCACTTGAAACGGCAGCAAATATAGCGGACCTCTCAGCGCAATTAGTCGGACTAAAAGCAATGTTTTCAATATTTGAACCACCAAAAACGCTTCCATCCTCAGTTAATAAAGCTGCACCAACTCTAAAATTAGAATAAGGCACATATGCATAATCTAATTGCTTGCTTGCAACTTTTAATAATTCTACTTTATCGATATCGGTCATATTTTATACCTCTTCACTTTTTTAGCTGATATTAAATTATAGGCAAATATTTCAATCGGCTTTCCATTTAATATATTATTTGAATTTTCTTCTAAGGCTTTTACGTTTTCTTTATCATAACGTTTATATGCTTTTTTATAAAAATTTTTTAAATTAATAACAACTTTTTGTTCTATTTCTGATTCTGAAGCAACTAAATGGATGAAACCATTATCTAATAAATCAGTAGCGAATTTTTTAACTCCGGAACCAAATTTTCCTAGAAAAGAATTAGCATCCATTTGATGAATTACCCCAATATCAATAAATTCAGCTAATATCTGAGGAGTTTTTGCAATTTCTTTATTTCGTTCTGGATGAACCAAAATAGGTGTAATACCACTTTGAACCATTTCAAAGAAAACATGAGTGGAATTTTCTGGCAATGAATCATTCTGAAATTCTATTAAAATATAAGACAAATTATTGTTAACTCCGATAATTTTCTTATCCAAAATTCTTTTTAGTAAATCATCACTATATTCAACAACTTGATTGGCAAAAATATCTAATTTAACATTTTGATCTTTTAATTTTTTTCTAATATCGTCAATAGATTTTAAAAAATAATTTATTGTTTCTTCATTACTAATAATCACAGTCGACGGTGGTGAAAAAACTACTCCATCAATTCCTTCCTTAACTATTTTTTTAGCATATTCTAAGGGTAAAGTGATTTCATTTTGTTTTTCTTTTGTAGCTTGCAATAAATGTGAATTTAAATCAATCATTGCTTTATATTATATAACAAGTTATATGTATAAAAAAATCGCTATAAATAGCGATTTAATCATTATTGTGCCAATTAATAAAATTAGTCATCAATTTCTGAAACGGTTCCGGCACCAACAGTACGGCCACCTTCACGAACAGTAAACTTCAAACCTTTTTCAATAGCAACTGGGTTGATAAGTTCAACTTCAAAAGTTACGTTATCGCCAGGCATTACCATTTCAACACCAGCTGGTAATTGAACAACACCAGTAACATCAGTAGTGTGGAAATAGAACTGAGGACGATAATTAGTAAAGAATGGAGTATGACGTCCACCTTCTTCTTTAGTAAGAACATAAACTTCAGCTTTAAACTTCTTGTGAGTTTGAATTGAACCTGGAGCAGCAAGAACTTGTCCACGTTCGATTTCATCACGGTCAACACCACGCAACAAAGCACCGATGTTGTCTCCGGCAAGTCCTTGATCTAGGCTCTTACGGAACATTTCTAGTCCAGTAACAACAGTTTCACGAACTTCATCTTTAAGTCCAACAATAGCAACGTTATCATTTAGTTTAACGGTTCCACGGTCGATACGGCCAGATGCAACAGTTCCACGACCAGTAATAGTGAATACATCTTCAACAGGCATCAAGAATGGCTTGTCGGTATCACGTTCAGGAGTTGGAATGTATGAATCAACAGTAGCCATAAGTTCTTCAATAACTTTAACTTGTTCTGGATCGCCTTCAAGTGCTTTAAGAGCAGAACCCTTAAGTACAGGAATGTCATCACCAGGGAAATCATATTCGCTTAATAGTTCACGAACTTCCATTTCAACAAGATCAATTAATTCTGGATCATCAACAAGATCAGTTTTGTTTAAGAAGACAACAAGATAGTTAACACCAACTTGACGAGCCAACAAAATGTGTTCACGAGTTTGAGGCATAGGACCATCAGTTGCAGCAACAACAAGGATGGCTCCATCCATTTGTGCAGCACCGGTAATCATGTTTTTAACATAATCCGCGTGACCTGGAGCATCAATGTGAGCATAGTGACGTGCTTCTGTTTCATATTCAACGTGAGAAGTATTAATAGTTATTCCACGTTCACGCTCTTCAGGAGCGTTATCGATTGAGGCATAATCTTGGGCTTGCGCTAGGCCCTTGTCTGCCAAAACCTTAGTAATGGCCGCAGTTAATGTGGTTTTACCGTGATCGACGTGACCAATGGTACCAATATTAACGTGTGGCTTTGTACGGTTATAAGATTCTTTAGCCAATTTGGTTTCCTCCAATAAAATATTTTGACTTATAAAAGTCAGGCTTAAAATTTTAAGCTTATACTAAGAGCAATTGCCGAAGTAAAAAGCCTTAATCATTATATAAAATATAAATGAACTTGTAAAGTTAAGAAATTTCTTTCGTAATGTAATCAACTTGATCTTGAACTTTTAAAAATAATTGATCTGCTAAATTTTCAATATCACTATTACCTTTTGCCTTTTGAATTAACAAATCAACCCAATTATTCAGATCAGGTATTTGATTTAATTTCGGATAGACGATTGAAATAAACATTCTAATATAAGCTACAACGGCATCATAAATTGATGAATCATCATTTATTTCATCTAAATAACTTAGCATTTTTTTATATTGTGTTGTTGTTAATAATTCTTTACCGGTTTGTGGATTATATGAATATTTTTTTTCATCGATCCAGAGATAATCAACTTTATTTTGATATTTTAGTCGAGTTATTATTTCTAAAATAGTTGACTTCAGCAAAGGACTAACTAAATCATCTAGCAAAGCAATTTGAGCAGCATTAACCCATTGTGTAAATGGGAGCGTTAGTGATTGTTCAAATTTAATTTCTTGTTCTTTTAGCAGAGTTCCTGAACCTAGATAAATTAAGCTCTTCTGGTTGTTTTTCACGTTTTCAATGTGAGTTTCTAAATATTGTTTTTCAAATTCTTCAATTATTTTGATTTTGTCATCAATATTTTTTTTAACATTTTTTAAAACAAATTCCCTAGCAAATAAAAATTGATTAACTTCCAATGATATTTTCAAAGCCATTTCAATTTTGTCTTCTGTATCGCCATAAGTACTTGGCATATCAGATAAAACATCAAAAGCTTCATCGAATTGTTTATTAAAAAATAACGAACTGGATAGAAAATTATTATATGAAATATTGGTCGGATCTTTTTGATATAAAGCGTTAAAAATTTGAACTGCATTATAAAAATCGCCTTGATTAAAAAAACCAAGACCACTTTGAAAATTTTGATTGTTTAATTCGTTTTCATCCATTTTTATTCATTTACTTTGTCTTCAGTTGCAACAATATCAATGCTTTTCTTTTTTGGTCTAAAAGTTCTTGGACGACTAATAGACGTATTTTTTTTAGTTGAACTGTTATTTTTTTCTTTTGAATCATCAGTTGTTTCGGTACTAGTTTTTACTTTTTTATTGGGACGACGATTCTGATTAATTTCCATAATAATTGGCATAATTACGGGGTGACGTCCCGTCTCATCCGCAACCATATTTGCAATTTCATCTCTAACACCATTTTTTAAGTCATTCCAATCGAAATCCTTAACATTATCCATATAACGCTCAATTTGTTCTACTGATAATTTAGCAATTTTACTAATCATGCCGCGATTATTTTGAACGTAAACAAAACCTCTGGTAGTTATTTTAGGCGCGGCAGCAACTTTTTTCTTCTTGCGATCGATTGTTGCAGCTGCGATAATAACACCATCTTCACTAAGCATTTTTCGATCACGCAAAACAACATCACCAATATCATTGGCTCCAGAACCGTCAATCATAGAATCTCCAACTTCGAAGCTATCTTCGAGTTCGAAAACCTTACTGTCGGTACGATATTTATATTGGTCGCCTTTCATACTTAAGAATATTTTTTCTTTTGGGATTCCAATTTCTTGTGCAAGATAATCTGCAGCACTCATAACTCGATATTCAGCAGATACTGGGAAGACAAATTCTGGATTCAAAAAATTCAACATCATTTGAAAATCATTTTGGCTGGCATGTCCACTAGATCTAACGCTGTCTTTAATTGAAATTACATTAGCACCCTTTCGAAAAATTAAATCTCGTGTTTTAGCCATAATCGATTCAGCAGCGATCGATGGTGTTGTTGCAATAAAAATTAAATCATTTTCGCCAACCGTTACATAACGATCATCCCCATTTGCCATTCGATTTAAATTTCTAATCGGTTCACCCATTCGACCAGCTTCTAAAATTACAATTTTGCCATCTTCGATAGATTGGATGTTTTTAATATTCGTAAAAATTTCACTTTGCGAAGCAGGCAGAATAAGTTTGCCCATTTCAATTGCTGTTTTAACTATATCTTCAAGATCATTTCCAGATAAGGCGATTTTACGTCCGTTTTGAAAGGCTGAATTAATAACTTCTTGAATTCTTTGAATATTGCTAGCCACAGCAGCTACAATAATTCTTTTACCCTTATTTTCCCTAAAAGTTTGGAAAATGAATTCATCAATTACTGTTTCATTTACGGAAGCTGTTGGCAATTCAACTCCATTTGAATCGATTAATAATGCTAGGACCTTTTCTTGTCCAATTTGAGTTAGGCGAGAATAATTTGTTTTATACTCTCCATTAGCGGTATTATCAAATTTAAAATCTCCGGTATAGACAATTTGACCATAATTAGTAGATAAAACAATTCCTAATGATTGCGGAATTGAATGTGTTGTAGAAAAAAAGGATACTGTCGTGCTACCGAATTCAACTTTGCTTTCTGCAGACACTACATGATAATCATTAAAATCTCGTAAATCTTTTCTACGGTTAACAGCTTGTTTAGCTAATGCAATTGTAAATTCACTTCCAAACACTGGAACTTGTAATTGTTCCAACAAATATGGCAAAGCCCCGATCGCATCAGCATGCCCATGTGTCAAAAAGACGCCAACTACTTTATCAGCGTTTTCTACTAAATAATTAAATTCTGGAACAACAACATCAACACCTAATAAATCGGTTTCAGGATATTTCAAGCCAGCATCTAAAATATAAATTTCGTCATTAATTGTAATGGCATACATGTTTTTACCGTTTTCACGAACACCACCAAACGGGATGATACTTAATTCAGTCATAATTACCTCTAATATGTTTTACTTTTCATGGACGCGGTATCGTTAGTCCAAAAAGAATCTTAATAATTTAATTTTAGACTACTTGCTCTGGTTTGTAAAATCAGATATAATGATTAAGTCTTTAAGACAATCCTATTACTTTGTATTTCGCGGATTTCACCATACGAATTACTAGGTTTTGGGAAATAAGAAAAAAGGTGAAGAATATGGCTCTTACTCAAGAAGCAAAGAATCAAATCATCAAAGAATATGCTCGTCATGATGGTGATACTGGTTCTGTTGAAGTTCAAGTTGCTGTTTTAACTGCAGATATTAACCAGCTTAATCAACATATGAATGAACACAAGCATGATTTCCACTCACAACGTGGATTATTAAAAAAGATTGGTCGTCGTCGTAATCTTCTTCGTTATTTACGTAATGAAGACGTTACCCGTTATCGTGACTTAATCGCAAAGCTTGGATTACGTCGTTAATATTTAAAAGGAGAAAAACATGCCAATTATTGAATCTTCAATTCAACGCGTTCGTGAAAATAAAGTTGCTCATGATCGTCGTGCACCACAAAAAAGTGCATACAGAACTGCTGTTAAAAAGTTTGAAAAAGCTGTAGCTACCGGTTCTGCAGATTTAGATAAGTTATATCAAGTAACTTCTTCTGCAATTGATAAAGCAGAATCTAAAGGATTGATTAAAAAGAATAAAGCTAGCCGTGACAAATCACGCTTAGCTAAACTTCTTTTATCATCAACAGCTAAATAATAAAAAAGAAGTTTCCAAGTGAAACTTCTTTTTTATTATTGTTTTTTTAATCAATTAAAAACATTTGAAATAAAACTATTGAATCAATAGAAGTAGTTTTTAACTGATAGTCTATTTTCGATAATTGAAGATATTTTGAAAATAAAATTCTAGAATCAATGCCGTAAGTCTGTTTTCTAGCAAGTTTGATCCTATATGGATGTTTAGACAAGAAGCTCGCAAGCTCTTGTTCACTTTGGCTGCTTAAAGCAACTTGAATATACAGTCTATATTGAGACAAAAGCAAACCTATAATTGCGATTGGAGATTGTCCTTGATCGATTAATTCTTTATATAAGGGAATAGCTTTTTTGATTTCACTTTTATTAATATATTCAGATAAAGTAAATATTGTTTCTTGAGAATTTTTTGTAATCAAACTATTAATTGCCGAGAGACTAATTTGTTCAGTTTTTCCAAAAGCTATTAATTTTTTAATATTCAAATCTAATAAGGACAAATCATATCCAATTTTAGCCAGAAAATGAGTAATATTATCATCATTAATATCAATATTTTCTTTTTTAAATTTGTTTTTTGTTAACCTAAATATTTGCTTTTCATCTAATTGATTAAACTCAATTAAAAAAGCTTGGGATTCAATAAGCTTATTAATTTTTTTACGCTTATCTATAGTAAGCTCGATTGCATTTATAACAAAAATATTATCTAAATTAGGGTTTTTCAAATATAGTAATAATTGTTTTTCTTTATCTTTATCTAAACTTTCCTTAGCTGTTAAAAATAGTGGGTCATTTAAAATAATAATTTTTCTACCGCCGAATAAAGAAAACTCTTGTAACTCGTTAAGAGCAAAGTGAATATCATTATCAATTGAAATAAAATTATCATTTCTTTGTTCTACTTCGAGAGAAGATTTTAAAAAAATAAAAAAACTATTTAAATAGTAACGTTCTTCACCTTTTAATAAAATTATTGACGGTATATTTGATTGTCTATTAGTTAAAAAATCAATTATCTGCATAAGTTGTAATTTTATCTCTAAAATAATTATAACTATAAGTTATCATTACATTTTTTTGAGTTTTGAATATTTGTATATTATTTTTTATTAATTTGTTTATTGTCGTAGGATTTGGGTGATGATACAAATTATTCCTTCCGGCAGATATGAAAGCAATTTTAGGTTTTGCCACTTGCAATAATTGATTACTAGTAGATGTATTAGAGCCATGGTGACCAACTTTTAATATATCAAAATGCAAATTAGGATACTTTTTAATAATTTGTTTTTCTCCTTTACTTCCTAAATCACCTGCTGAAAAAATTGTTATATTGCCACTTTTAAAGCATAAAGCTACACTACCATCGTTAGAAGCATCGGTTTTATTAAAAGGACTTAGAATTTCAAAAGTATTTTGAATTATATCTCCACTTCTAACTTCCCATACCTTAGTATTTTTTTTCAGATAAAATCCTATATTATCTTGATATTCTTTAGTTTCTTTCATTCCTAAAGGCATAAAAATATTATTTACTTTAAAATTATTCAAAATTGTTTTTGTATTACCAATATGATCAAAATCTTTATGAGACAATATTATGTTTTGAATTGTAGAAATAGAATTTGCTTTTAAATATCTAGTAATAACAGTTTCACCTTTATCTTTTTTATTTTTTACACTCATCCATGGCTCATTACTAAAGGTTACTTGTCCACCAGTATCTATTAACGTAACTTCTTGATTTAACATTTTTTTATATATAAAAGCATCGCCTTGACCAATATCAAACATTGTATATTCTCCATTTAATGGGAAATGCAAAAACAAAAATGCTATTAAATAAATACCTAATATTACTGAATATTTGTGCCTAAATTCGATAAACATTAATACAATAATTAAAATTGTTATCATACCTAGCATTTTTCCAAAAATAATATTCCCAGATAAATCTCCAACAAAATTAATTAAAAAATTAAAAATATAAATTAATAAATTTGCAATATTAACAATAAAATCTATTCTATAAAAAATTAACGAAATAATTACTAATGGAATTACATAAAATGAAAAAACAGGTATTGCGATAATATTTGCAATAAAACTTAATAAATGAAATTCAAAATTATTAAATAAAATTAACGGTACACTCACAGCAGTAATAAAGAAGGTTTGATAAAATTTATTATAATTTTGCGAAAAAATTAAAGCTAAACTCAATAAAAATGATAGTTGTCCTCCAATATTCATTAATATTTGTGGATATATAAAAAGCGATAATAATAAGGTAATTGAATAAATATTTATTTGATCAATTTTTTTATTAAAAATAGATAATATTGCTTTTATTAAATTAGATAGTATCGGTCTAACTAAGGATTGAGAGAGGCCAGAAAATAAATAAAAGAATACCAATAATGATATGTTAATAAAATTATTTTTATTTTTGGAGAATCTAATTCGCTTAGAAATTTTATTAATAAATAAGACAATTATTTCTACCTGAAATCCAGAAATACTAAATAAATGTATTAATCCTAATTTTGTAATTCCAGAATTTTCAGAATAAAAGTTTGCATCTAAATAACCAATGAAAAGTGATTTTGCGTAATTTTTTAGTGGATTAGGAAATTTATCCAAAAAAAGTAAGAAACTGATTCTTAAATTATTAATAGATAATTTATTATCTGTTTTTATATAATTAAATTTTTTTATTTGAAAATTATTAAAGATATTTTTAGACTGGTAAAATTTTTTAGCATTAAATTGAAATTTATTAGTTGGGTAACTAATAGGAATAAAATTTCCAGAAAATGAAACACGTAATAAATTTTTGGATTTTTTCAATAAAGTTAATTCATTTTCATTTATTGTTTTATAAAAAATTGTTTCATTATCCCTATTATCTTTAGCAATAAAACTCAGCTGATTCCCATCTATTTTCATATTACTTAAATCAATTTCTGTTTCAATTTTAGTAATATTTAAATTTTCATTTTTTAAAGTGACAGTGTTAATTTCAAATATTTTAAATCCAAAAATAATTGAAAAAAATAATAAGACAAATACAATTTTTTTGTCTAGAATAATATTTCTAATCGTAATTAAAACAAATATTGCAGAAGATAAAATTGATGTGTCAAAAAATACGAAACTTAAAGCTACAACGTTCAATGCAGATAGAATCAACTTGTTTTTCATACACTAATATATTCAGATAACCTACTTATTGTCTTTTCACCAAAACCAGAAATATTACTTAGATCATTAATTGATTTAAACAATCCTTTTTTTAATCGATAATCTAAAATTAATTTAGCTTTTATTTCTCCAATTCCGGGAATATTTTGCAATTCATTTAAATTTGCTGTATTTATATTGATTTTTCTAAATTCGTTATTAACATTTTCATCATTGTTTTCAATTTTATTTTTATTAGGTATTAAAATCATTTGACCATTCGATACTTCTGCAGATAAATTTAACTGACTAGTATCGGCATTCTCCGTTAACCCTCCAGCGAGCTCGATAACTTCTTGAATAATTAATTTTTTAGATAATTTTAAAACTTGTGGTTGCAAAACTTCGCCCTTAATATCAACAAAAAATTCTTTATTAGTTATTGAAGAATTTGCTGATTGTACAGTGCTTGCTTTATTTATTTGTTTGTTAT
>JAITDY010000049.1 GCA_031282325.1 Lactobacillaceae bacterium
TTATTGCTATTTATTCAAAATTTTGGAAAAATATCTTTACATTTAAAAAATCCAGATCGTATTTTTATGATTTCAAACGTAAAAGAAATTAATGCATATGTTAAACGACGTTTTTTAATCAGTTTTTTATTTAGTTTATTGATCCAAATTATTTTGTGGTTTATCCTGCTTCCTTTGTTAAATAAAATAATTGGTATTAATTTATCCATTATTATTTTGATGAGTCAATTGATTTTGAAAACATATTTTTTGATAAAAGAAAAAAATAATATATTGAAAAATGGAATTAATTGGAATTATGCATTAAATTATGAATTTAAACGGGCTGGTAGAATAAGAAATTTTTTAAATTTTTTTACTGATGTTCCGGATAACAATATTGTTAAACCCACTCAAAAAAACGATTGGATAAAAGTTTTTTTGTTTAAAGATAAGGGTGAACATTCATTATATTGGGATTTATATGTTAACCATTTAGTTAGAAGCAAAAAGTATTTAAGTAACATTGTATTAACAGTCATTGTTAGTGGAATAGTAATTTTTGCTTTTGGAAATGTTTTTGCTGCAATACTGATGGTGTTATTAACACAAATTTCCATTGTTTATCAAATTAAAACTATTTATAATCAGTATGATAATAATGCAATGATTCAATTGCATAAAATTAGTCAGAGAAAAAAAATTAACGATTTTGCAAGTATTGCAATGAGAATTTTGTCGTTAGTAACTTTTGTATTAATTATCGTGTCCTCGTTTTCATTTAATAGTAATATTTCAATTTTTGTTATTCTATCAGCAATTATTACTATGTTTTTGATTGTGAAAGGACTTGTACCAAGGATGGTTAAAAATGAGACTTAGAAATAAAAAGTGGGCAAACCCTCTAATTGAAAAAAATCCCCAAATTGTTATTAAAAATGAACAGGCCTTAAGCAATAAAGGTGAATGGGGAAAAGTATTTCAAAATAATAATGACATTTATATTGAAATTGGTTCAGGTAAGGGTCGTTTTATTATTGAAAATGCTATTAAAAATCCTGATAAAAATTTTATCGGAATTGAAATTCAAGAAACCGCTGTCGGAATTATTCTGCAGAATATTCTAGCATTAGAAATAATTCCGCAAAATCTAAAAATAATTTTTGGAGATGGCGCAAGTATTGAAAATTATTTTGTTAAAAATGAAATTAATAAAATATATTTAAATCATAGCGATCCTTGGCCAAAAGCTCGTCATGAAAAACGACGCCTTACTTATAGGACGTTTTTAGAGAGTTATAAAAATGTATTACCAAAAGAGGGGCAACTTGAATTCAAAACAGATAACCGTCAATTGTTTGATTATTCTGTTGAAAGTTTTCGAGATTTTGGCATGACTTGGGATGAGAGTAAAATATCATATGATTTGCATTCAGAAATAGAAAAAAACCCTGCCAATATCATGACAGAGTATGAAGAAAAATTTTCCAACAAAGGACAATTAGAATATTGGATTTTAGCAAAAATGCCGAAAGATAAGTAATTTATACAATTTTATAATTGTACTTTTTCCATTTTTAAAACTTGGCCTGTGTTAATATTTGCTTTAAAAGATAAATTATATTTTTGATCTGCCTCTGTAATTTCGACAATTCCTTCATAAACATTAATTCCGTTATAAACACTAGGAGTCGAGTTAATCCATGATGAGCCAACAGTTCCTATTTGGCTTAATTCTTTTTTAATATTGTTTAAAATATTTGCCGGTGAGTTTAAAATTTCCTTATCGATGAATTTAGTTAACAGAGCTGTTCCGATAGCTGTTATTCCAGCTAAGACAAATAGTGTAGACTTGTTTTTCTTATTCATACTTTAAGTATATAAGGTTAATATATAAATATGACAGTTTATAGTTACAATTTAAAAACTTTATTTATTTATTTGAATGATCCCATTAATAAAAAAATAAAAGTTTATCAAACATCAGATAATATTACTCGTATTTCCGATGAAAAAGACATTACGATTGCTTACAATTTTGTTGGATTAAATATACCAAAAAATGGTCCAGTAAATTTAGAAAAAGAACAAATAGAAAAGCTTAATAATAGTCTTAAATTAGCTGGATTTAACGATACTTTAGAATTTAATCCGTTACCCAAATTTATTATTGGACATATTGAATCATTGGATAAACATCCAGATTCTGACCATTTAAACATCGCCAAAGTAAATATTGGAAGCAAAAAAATTCAAATTGTATCAGGAAGTCCAAATATTCAAAATGATATTAATGTTGTGGTTGCATTGCCAGGCGCTGTTATGCCGAACGGACAAATGATTTTTGAAGGACAATTAAGAGGAGTTGATTCATATGGGATGATGACTTCACCAAGAGAACTAAAGCTAAAAAATGCACCAACAGTTCCAGGAATGTTAATTCTTCCCGATGGATTTGGTTCGGTTGGAGAGGAATTTGATTTTCAAAAAGGAGACTTAATTTTCCAATGACATATTACTTTATTGGCATTAAAGGCACTGGAATGGCTAGCTTAGCCCGTATTCTAAAAGATCTAGGAGAGGATGTTTTAGGATCAGACATTCAAAAAGAAACATTTACTCAATTAGATTTACAGAAAAATCATATTAAAATACTGCCATTCGATTCTTCAAATATTGAAGATGATTATATTGTTATTCGCGGGAATGCTTTTGATGCCGACCATATCGAAGTAGCCAAGGCAATAAGTAATGGAAATAAAATATTTACTTATCCACAGGCCGTACAAATGCTTATTGAACGTTTTATTTCCATAGGTGTAGCTGGTGCGCATGGAAAAACTACCACAACCAGTTTGTTATCTTATGCTTTAAGTCAATTAGATCAAGTTTCTTATTTAATTGGAGATGGAGTGGGAAAAGGAAAAAAAGACGATAAATATTTTGTTTTTGAAGCTGATGAATATAGGAGACATTTTTCTGAATATAAACCTAGTTTTGGAATCGTTACTAATATTGACTTTGATCATCCTGATTATTTTCGGGATATCGATGATGTTTTTGAAGCTTTTCAGGAATTTGCAATCCACGTTAAAGATACACTATTTGTTTTTGGCGATGATAAATATGCAAGTAGATTAAAGGCATCTAAAATTGTGAAATTTGGATTTGAAAAAAACAATGATTATATTGCTAATGTTATTTCTCAAGACGAATATGGAACTTTGTTTGAAATAACTTTATTATCCGGTCAAAAATTAGGATCAATTAAAACAAATATTACTGGGATTCATGGTGTTATTGATACATTGGCAATTACATCTTTGTTGCATTATTTGGGATTTGATATAAAACAAATTCAAAATGCAATTAATAATTTTCCTGGTGCTAAGAGAAGATTTAATATTCATCATGAAAATAATTTTACTTTTATTGATGATTATGCACATCATCCAAATGAAATTAAAACAACCATTCAAGCTGCTCGTCAAAATTTTCCCAAAAAAGAAATAGTAGCTGTATTTCAACCACATACTTTTTCTCGAGTGGAGGCATTTTTTGATGATTATGTTAAAGTCTTGAATACTGCCGACCAAGTTATTCTAACACCTATTTTTGGGTCGGCTAGAGAAAGTAACGGTAAAATTAGCAGTGAAGATCTTGGAATTAAATTAAATAATTTTGAGATCGGAA
>JAITDY010000051.1 GCA_031282325.1 Lactobacillaceae bacterium
ATTTGATTCTAATGCAGAATAATTGCTTGCCTGTTTATCGTCAGTAATACGTACATTATTTTTAAAAAACCAATGTCCAAATTTATTTAGACTATTTGAAATAGTATCCGTCTGAGCAATACCTAAAAGAATTATCAAAATAAGTGTTGAAAAAATTTGTTTTTTATTTTTAATAAAAAAAGACATATTTATTATTTTAAATTAAAAATCATGTTCAAATAAAAAGCTTAGTAACAATTATTACTAAGCTCCTTTTAAAGAAGTTGATTTTTTACATAATCAGCATATTTTTTATATTTTTTCATTAATTCCTGATGTTTTCCAGAAGCTGTAATTTGTCCATTTTCAATAAAAAATATTTTATTAGAATCTTTAATCGTAGATAGTCTATGTGCAATAGAAATTACGATTTTTCCTTTAGATAATTTATCAATCGATTTTTTAATAATTTGCTCTGATTCTGAATCTAAACTGGCAGTAGCTTCATCTAGAATTAAAATTGATCCATTACGTAAAAATTCTCGGGCAATATTAATTCTTTGTAGCTGTCCCCCAGATAAATTATGACCACCTTCATCTAACTCAAAATCCAATTGTCCTTCTAATTTTTATACAAAATCTTTAGCATATGCTTCTTGTAAGGCTTCCCAAATTTCCTTATCTGTAATATTATCAAGACCCAAAACAAGATTATCTCTAATTGTGCCAGAAATAACCGAACTAGATTGGGAAACAAGACTAATATTTTTTCTCCAAGCAGCAATATCAATATTTTTTATATCTGTTTTACCAAAGAAAATTTTTTCACTATTTGGTTGATAAAAACGTTCCAATAAATTAATTATGGTCGTTTTTCCTCCACCACTGGGGCCAACAAAAGCAATAGATTCATTCGGTTTAACTTTAAAAGTTATTCCATTTAGAACAATATCGTCCTTATCTTTATAAGAAAACGATACATTTTCAAATGCAATTGTATCGATCTTATTTTGAAGCTTTTGTTTACCACTTTGTTCAGTTTTTTCCTCTAATAACTTAATAAGTTCTTCTGAACTTCCCTCAGCTGATTTCCAATCATTTAACATCGAACCTAGACTTGTTAGTGGAGAAATTATTTGAAAAATATAGATTAAAAATGCAACAAATGCTCCTGTTGTAATTTCTTTGCTAGATACTAAAACGCCACCGTAAACAAAGATAAATGCCAAAATTATCATTAAAATAACTAATACTAGTGGACTTATTATTGAATCAATTAAAGCAATTTTTTTGTTTTGTGCATTGAGCAAATTAAACTGATTGTTTATATCATCATCTGCGTTTTTAAAAGCATTAGAAGATTTGATTAATTTATTTTCTAAAAATAATTGCGATAACTTTCCAGAAACCTTGGCTGTAATTTTTTTAACCTCAACATAAAATCCTCTGGAACTACCAGAAATTACATTCAAAATAAGACCTAATAATGGTAAGGAGATAATTATTGCTAACGTTAATTTCCAACTTAATACAAACATTAAAATAACGCTACCAAGAACCGTAATGGTACCCGTAAATAAATTAGGAAACATATTAGCAAAAATTTGTTGCAAGGAATCACTATCGTTTAAGATATGACTCGTTAATTCAGAAGAATTATATTTTTGTAATTTTTCAATGCTTAAATGAATGCTGTGAGAAAATACTTTTTTTCTTAATTCATTTACAAAATTATTTCCAGTAACTGTTAATAAATAAAAGGCAAATACTCCAAATAATGCTTGTAATAAAAATAATATCGCTGTAAATAAAATTCCTTTAAATTCTGGTTTAGTATCGATAAAATTTTTTAATTGAACTGGAACAGCAATTGAAAAAAGTGATGATATTATTGAAAATAAAATTCCAATAACTAATCCATATTTTTGAAATCCAATTAATTTAATTAATTTAATTAGTGGGCTTTTTTTCGTTATATTTTCTTTCTAAGATTTTTTATAAATATTTTGATTTAAGAAAATAATAGTCCTTTTTTTATCGCAAATCATTTAAAATTGGCTCGTGTTTCTTAAAAAAACACTAATATTTATTTAATGCTATGTTATTCGATTTTTGCGTCTTTTAAATTCAAAAAATCATTTTGATCTTGAATTTCACTTAATTGTTCCATTAATTTAATTGTTTGTATTGACAGTTCAATTACTCTTAGTAAAATTTCAAAAACGTATCGACCTCCCTGCCAATTTTCACTAATATCAATTGTGTTCGGATCATCAACAACTTCTGAACTAATCGATTTAGCGGTACTTTTATTTTCCTTTAAAGCATAATGCTGCATAATATGTTCAATTGCTGGTTTTCCATCTAATTTATATGAAAAAACCTGATCTGGCAAATCATGAATAATAATATTATCGTTGAAAAACAAAGTTTTATGTGTAGGATCTTTTTTATCATATTTAATTTTTTCTAAATTGTAATATGAAGAATCATTTTTATTTTCAGGGTTTAAATAAGAAATATGCTTTTCAGAATATCGTGGCGAATCCAATTGATCATAATTTAAATGTAGATTAATTAATTGCCAACCAATTTTTATTAATCGTTCTTTAACTTTTTCATTATTAATAATTGGATATTTATAATAATCCTGCACTAAATTATCAAAATTCTCTCTGTATTGCGGAGTGTGAGTAATTGCATAGATTAATGCTCCATTATCTTCTAATTCTTTTTTCGTCAAACGGTTATTATCAGAAGACTCAAAAGAATCAAACAAGTTAAGATCTGCTGAAACTTGATCTTCACTCTTTGAAACATTGATGATTTTGTCTTGTTTCAAAGAGTTAAGATCTGTCAGTCCTTTTACTGCGAGTTGATCGATTTGATTATTCGAATTTACAAAAAGCAATTCTCCGTTAACATAGTTTTTAAATATTGCTCTATACCTTTCAATAAACTGGTTGCTATTCTTATTTTCAGGATTAGGGGCATAGATCCACTTTTTAACAAAGGGACGATAATTAATTTGTTTCAAGTTATGCACAACGTCCGTACTATCAAGTTTAATCGCCTTATTAGCACGAGTATATTTAAAATTAATTGATTCCTTTTTATCATCTACAAATTCACCATTAACAATATTTTGATTATAGTATTCAATTTGCTTTTTAATACTCTTAGCGAGTACTGCTTTATTGGGAAAATAATTGTATTTTTGATCTGGATTTAAAATTTTAAAATCGGTATTTAATAACGAATGTTCTTTTAACCAAGTTAATTTTTCATCTTTAGAAATATCAGCAAATTCTTTATAATGAATCATAGCTTGATTTTTATAATAAATATTCTTTACTAAGATAACAATTGCTACCCCTTGCTGAATATCAAAAACGTTGCCACCTTGAAGTCCATCTTTTGAATAATTGCTTCCTTTTAAATCAATAATATAGATATCTTTAAAATGATTTAAGAGATATTTTCGGATGCCAATTGTCGTAGGTGCCATTAACCAATCATTTGGAAAAATATAGGCGATAATACTTTGTTCGGTGTCTTTTAAACGATCGATTGCATATGTCAACGCTCCAATATAAGTATTACTTAATGCTGTAGCATTGGTTAGATTAACCAAGGCTTGGACTTCCTTATCTTTATAATATTCTAAACTTTTACTTTGAATATCTTTATACGGTGCCATTGCTTGACCTAAATATGGAGGATTTCCCATAATGACTTTAATTGGGGAATCATATTGTCTTTTTAATTTTTCAATATTTAAATCTAAATAACCAAAATTTAAAACGGTAAATTTATTCGGATCTAAAGACATAAAAGTATTGCCCATTAATAAATTATCAAAAGAAGCTTGGTATTTTTCATTTGTTAAAGCCTTTAATTCTACTTGTAAATTTGAAGCTGCAATATAGTAGGCCACTAGTATTAATTCTTGTCCAAATAATTGATTTTCAAATTTATCCAAAATTTCTTCATCGCTGGCACCTAATTTTTCACGTAAATAAAGCATTGTATGCACCAAAAAAGTGCCCGTCCCAACAAATGGTTCTAAAATGCCCACTTCCTTTGATTTTAAATTAGTTTTAAACTCTGTTTGTAATATTTCATCGATCGAATTGACCATATAATCGATAATTGGACTAGGTGTCGGTTTGATGGTATTTTTTAAATCACGGTTAATATTATTTTCTTTATCAGCATTAAAATAAACTTCATAAATAGAATTTAAAATATCTTGTAATTTGCGCGGATTAGTCACGCCTGTAACCAGACGCGTAATAAAATTAGTCAAACGTGTAATTTCCGCATTTTCTGGGCGTTTAAATTCAATATCATCTAAAAATTTTTCAAAAGCTAATCGAACTGAATTATTCTTAAATTCATTTACTACACCAGTATCAAAATAAGCTAAAAGCAATGGATTTAATGCAATATGTTGGGTAATAGTATCGATAAAATCTATTCCCGATTCGCTTATATTAATAATCGAATCCATTTCATTGTAAAATCGCTGGTAAATTTTATTTTTCTCTTCATCAAGATTACTTAAATGTTTTTTTAAATATTTACGGGTATTTTTTGCATAACGAGCAATGGCTTTTTTAAAATTATAAATATCACTAGTTTGCGCCTCTTCAATAATATTAGTTTGCAAAGAATCAGCTATTTCAGTTAGAAAATCAGTACTTATTTCATAATTAGTATTATCAATTGGACCATCGATATAATCTGTGGGTACAGAAATCATTAATTCCAAATCATCTTGTAAACGTTCATCATTATCGCGTAAATTATAGATCACTTCACGCAAAGTTTCGTATCCAATTTCATCTAAAAGATTAGTTTTAGAATTTCCTAAATCTAACTCCAGTTGAGAATTTTTTCTAAGCAAGGCTGGAATAATAATTTTAGCTTTTTTATTGGGGTTATTATTGTCTTTTCTAAGAGCGCGGCCCACTGCTTGAACAATATCAACTTGTGATTTTTTGGGTTGCAAAAATACTACTGCATCTAAATTAGGTACATCAATTCCTTCCGTTAAAAATTTTACGTTATTTAAAAAATTAACTTGATTGTCTCCATTATCTTTGGCAAATTGACGTAATTTTTTCGTTTTTAAAGAAACATTCATACCACCATTTGCAGCATCAGCATTTAAAATTGTAATTGGCGAATTATCTAAATGAACTTGTTTTGTATATTCTTTTTGAATAATTTTAAAAATATCGACCTGTTTAGCTGAGTGATTATTTGTATCAGAAAAAGCTAGTAATCGTTTTATTTTTAATTGTTCGTCATTTACCTTTCCTCTTTTGTTAGAAATTATATCTTGGCCTTTTGAATCAATTGATTTAGATAAATTGATAAATTTTCCGATATCGTTTTCTAATTGACTAATATTTTTTTCTATTTTAGCCTTATCTTTTTCTAAATTAGCAATTGTTTCCTCAGCGTTAACAATTTCATTTTGATTCGGTGATAAACGACGTTTTTCCTCTTGCTTGTTGATTGAAACATTCAACCTATTTATTTTTGCTTCATCATCAGGATTAATCATTTGGCGCAACAAATCAATTACACGTTGATCATCATCATAAATAACTGACAGGATTATTTGATAGTCTGTTAAATAGTCATCTCTAATAGCTTGACCCAAAGGATACTTATAAAATTCCTTGCCATACACCTCTTCATCATCCATGGCATATAAATCCATATTATGAGCTTCAGCTCGTGCTTTTGCACTTGCTTTAAAAACTTTTGGAGTTGCTGTTTGAAAAAGTCGCTTATCTGATTGAATAAAATTGTCAGGTAATACTTGTTGAAAAATTTTATTTTCTTGATCTTTTTCATTTGTTCCGGTAGTTTTATGGGCTTCATCAGCGATAATTAAATTAAATTTAGGCAATCCTAGTAATTGAGCATCATGAATAATTTTGACAGATTGGTAGGTACTAAAAAATACTAAAATTTTTTTCTTATTTTTTATGTCTACATATTGTTCTACTAGTTTTTCTGCTGAGGTAGTTGCTGGAAATCCTAATAAAGCATTATTTTCATTTTTAGTAGTTTTAGAATCAGAATTAATCGCTAGCGAATAAAAATTATCTTGTCCTAAAGGGGCATCATCCCAATAATTTTCTAAAGTTTGTTTTAACAATTGGAGAGTCGGCATTACATATAAAACTCGATATTCATTATCATTGCTAAATTGAAAATATCTATTGGCCAACTGTTCTACAATTTTAATTGATGTAAATGTTTTACCGGTACCGGTAGCCATTATTAATTGACCACGGTCGGCTTGATCAAAACCATTTATTACTGAATCGATAGCTTTTTGTTGATATGGACGAATTTTCTTATGATTTGATTGCTTTTTATTTTTTTCAAAAAAATTTGAAAAATTAAAATTCTCTAAATTATCTAATCCAATATAGAGTAATTTTTCATCTTCGTTTATCTGAGTCAATAAATTTTGAGATGGACCTTTTGAAGAACTGGAAATAATAATCGCTGTATCAATTTTATTATTCTTATGGAACTGATCTAAAAAAGTAACGACATCTTCGTATGAAACTGCTTTTTCATAACGTTTAACTTGAATTGCATAAATATTTTCAAATTGGTCTTCAGCAATTAAATCAATTCCCAAATCATTATCATGCAAAAAATTTAATTTTTCTTTTAAATATACTGGAATATTATCTTTATCGTATATTTTTTGAAAATTATTTTTATAATATGGCTCGTTTTGGAAATAATATTTTACTAATTTTTCTAAATTATCGCCACGCGCTTTTTCAGATATTTTACTTTCAGCAGAATTTTGTCTGTAGGAATTGTCTAACCGTTGTAGTGCTTCATCTAAATAAACTTCTTTTGAATTATTATTAGAGAAGTCAAGACTAGCTCTCTCTCTCTCTCTCTCTCTCTCTCTAAGGAATTGTTGCTAACATTCTCATTATTTTCAATCATAATTATCTATTGTCCTTTATTTAATAATTATAATTTAACATTTTTATTTATATTTCAACAATTTTAGTGTTCTTAGGCCATAATTTTGGATTATCATGACTTGTAAACAAAACTGGTTTATTAGTAGAAAGTTCGCTCATTGTTTTCGATAATAACAATTGACGCTTCTGATCTAATCCTGAAAATGGCTCATCAAGTATATATAAATCAGTTTCTCGTGCCAAAGCACTGACAATCATTACCATTTTACGTTGACCTAATGATAAATTAGCAATTTTTTGATCATTAATTTCCATTGGATATTCTATTTGCTCTTGCAATTTGTTAATTCTTTTTTTAAAAGCAATTTCATCATTTTCTAAATCTAATAAATAATCAAAATATATTTGTGGCGTAATTCCACCAAAAAATATTTCAGTCCCATCTGGTACATAACTCATTTTATTTGGTGATAAAACTTTTCCACTATTAATCTTCAATAAGCGTAGAATAATTTTTAATAAGGTCGTTTTCCCTTTTCCGTTTGATCCAATTATCGCAGTGGTTCCTTTGTCTGCAACATTCAACGTAAAATTATTAAAAATTTTTTTATCGTTTATTTTATAAGAAATATCTTCTAAAATCTTCATTACTTTACCTCTTTATAATCTAACCATGCAATAACTAAATCTAAAATAACATATCCAATAATAATAAAAATTACTTCTACTACGCCTAATTTATAGATAAAAATAAAACTAATAAATAAACTAAAATTAGCAAATAATCGAATCATTTGACGCAACCAATTTTTAACAAAAGAATTTAATTGAGCAACCGTTTTAAATCCTCGAAATTCAATTCTAAGTCCTGCTGAATATCGCCCAATGCTTTCTGCAATCAATACAATTATCCATGCCAAAATCATAGAAAAAAACATTAATTTTTTAGGTTTTATAATTATCAAAAATACAGGTAAAAGTAATATTGAATAAAATAAGTTTTGCATAATAATCAGTTTCATAAATTGATTCTTAACATCTTTAAATACAGGGCCTAATGTTTTTAAAAAATTAACATCATGTTCAGTTGCTAAATAATAATACCCAAATGAATTTTTAGTTGTAAATTTAGCTAAATATACTCCAGAAATTAATGCAGATCCAATAGTAGAAAAATTAATATTAGAATCCGATAATAATCCAGAAAAAACACTTAGTCCCAAAATCTTCGTTGCTATGTCTGTAAGCAAAACTAAGATAGCTTCTTTTGGAAAATTTGCCATCAATACTTTAGTCTTGTTTGTTCGTCCTCTTATAAAATTGATAGATATATTTGAGAACCATTCTATAGAAAACAATATTATAGGGAGGATAATTATTAAAGAAATTAAGGTAAGAACAACTAAAAGAATATCTCGAATTATAATTCCCCAAGTTATTAAAAATATACCATTTGGCATCCACCAATTTATCAATACAGCAAAAAAATAATCTTTATCTTGTGCCCCGAAAAACATTTTCATAGTTTGACGAATATTTGTCTGCACATCAATAAAAATATTTTTTAACCCTTGAAAAATAATCAATAAAAACCATATAAAAAAATCAATTAAATATATAGTATTAATTCCTAAAATTTCATGTTTGGCAATCAACTCTGAGGAAAAAAACCTAATATTTTTTTGAAAAAATAGCATTAAAGCAACAATAATAAATGTTTCGATTATCAATAAAAATAACGATTTAATAGTTTGCTTATTTTTCCAAACAGAGTCAGTTTGAAAACCATCAATGGCTTGTGTGTAAATGTTTGAATAAGTTAATATTTTTTTCATATGTAATAAGTGGTGCGTCCACCACTTAAGATTAATACCATGCAAATTCTAGAAATTTACAAATTTGTTTTTTATTCATGCAGTCATTATGAATATACCCAATCCACAAAGGCACGAGCTAGTGATTTCAAAAATTTCATTTTATCTCGTAGCCCAATCAAATACTGCTCTAAAAAATTTTAACAAGATTTGACATTCGTTTTCTTT
>JAITDY010000005.1 GCA_031282325.1 Lactobacillaceae bacterium
ATTTTCATCAATCATTAAAGTGTGTGCTAGTCCAAATTGTAATTGATTAATTTCAATTCTTTGATTAATGTTTTTTTGAACATATTCAATTTGGTATGGAGTGAAATTAGAAACTCCAAAATTTTTAACCAATCCCTTTTGATAAAGATAGTCAAAAGCTTCAGCAATTTCATCAACTTCCATTAAGGTATCTGGCCGATGTAGTAAAAAAGAATCTAAGTAATCAACACCCATTCGTTGAATTTCAATTTCAGCAGCAGCAATTAGATGATTTTTAGAAAAATCAAACCCTGGACCAGTTAATCCATCGCCATTGATTTGTCCTTTTTCTAAAAGAATTCCTGCTTTTGATTGGATATATATATCATTTCTTTTAATTTTAGCTTCTTTTAATGCTTGACCGAAAACAATTGATGATTTTCCGGCACCATAAATGTCAGCCGTATCAAAAAAATTAATTCCCTGTTCATAAGCTGTATTAATAATATTAGTTGCATCTTTTAAATTATAAGAATCTATTCTCATTACTCCCAGAGCAACTGCAGAGGAGTTTTTAATATTAGTTTTTCCAATTGAAATATATTTCATTCTTTATTCTTCTTTGTTATTTTTTATTTAAATATAAAGTTTTTTATATAAAAAAACTCTGAAAAATATTCTCAGAGTTTTTAAAGAAACAATTTATTATTGATCGTTCTTAAATCCATATTTTTTATTGAACTTGTCAACTGCACCATCTGCTTGAGTAAGTTTTTGCTTACCAGTATAGAATGGATGCGAATCTGAAGTAATTTCTACACGAACCATTGGATATGTTTTACCTTCAAATTCAGTTTCACCTTGTCCTTTTGCGGTTGAACCAGCTAAAAACTTAGCTCCTGTTGTAGAATCTACAAATACAACTTGATGATATTCTGGATGAATTTCTGCTTTCATATAATTAATCTCCTTAATGCCCTTAGCAATTTTTGGGTAACTGATGATTCAGTAGCTAAGAGTCAGTTTAACTATATAAATATATCATAATTTATTATATTTTTTCAATAGGGGGATTAAAAACAAAGCCATTTATTGTACCTTTAACTATCCCACCAGCTTTTTTAAATCGTTTAAAAACATGTGGATAAAATAATGTTTTAAATAAATCAATTATATTGTGTCCAAGCGTTCTTACAATTTGCAAAATCGATTTTCTTCTTCTAGATGTTAAAATTCTATTTCGATATTCCACATTAATTCTATTAAGACGATTTAAATCAGTTTCATATAACAGCGATCCCGGTGCAAGATTTTTAGTACTCATGTGTACAACAACTGACTGACCAACATAATAAGCTGGTTGTTTTGTTTCTCTTTTTATTCTCTCAGTATATTCCATATCATCACCCCAAATAAAGTACTCTTTTTGTGGCAAACCTGCTAATAAAATAGCAGCCCGAGGAATTAAAATAGAAACAAAAGTTCCTTTATCTACCTCACCATTTTGATTATTGTAATCAGCAGTTGTTTTTTTATTTGGACCACCAACTACATTCATAAGCGATAAGGTACCGTCTCTCCATAAAACTTTACTAATTAAAAAACTAAAATCTTTATACTTTTCCGCAGCGATATTTAGCACATTTAATGCGTTACTTTTAGGAATTGTGTCATCATCCATAATCCAAATAAAATCGTTATTACTTTTTTCGATGAATGTTCGGATTCCCAAATTAAATCCACCAGCACCACCAAGATTTTTATCTGACCAAATCACTATTATTTTTTTATTTTTTTTACTTTCATCTTTTAAAAAACGTTCCGTATACGGATCAACTTGATTTGCAACAATAATTATAGAAGATAGACTTGGTTTTTTTTGAGACATTAACGCATTAATATTTTGTTTTAATAATTCTGGACGATTATGTGTAACTACTAATGCACTAACTTTTATCATTTTTCTCCTTCTTTAAAAAAATAAAAAAACTAACAGAATTGCTTAAATTAATTCAGAATCAATAACTTTGATATCTGCTCCTAAAGCAGTTAGCTTTTGTTGAATTAAATCATATCCTCGTAAAATATGATCAGCATCATCTATAATTGTTTGACCACCAGCAATTAAGCCGGCAATAACCAATGCGGCACCGGCACGAATTTCAGCTGCTTTTACATCGCTACCAATTAATCTTGGTGATTGAGATATTTGAATAATTCCACCTTCTAGTGAAGTTATATCTGCACCCATACGACGTAATTCAACAACGTGACGGATCCTTTGCGGATAAATAGTATCAATTACCGTAGAAGTACCATTTGCTAGTAATAACAAAGGGGTAATGGGCTGTTGTAAGTCGGTTGCAAAGCCCGGAAAGGGAGAGGTTGTAATAATGATTGGCTTTAATTCTTTTCCTTGGATGCTTGGAACAAAAATTTCATCTTCGTTAATCGATAATTTAACACCCATTTCAATTAATTTTGATGTAAATGACTCTAAGTGCTCAGGAATAACATTTTTAATTGTTATTCCGTCTCCCATAGCTGCAGCAAGACTTAAATAAGTTCCAGCTTCGATACGATCAGGAATAATTGTATGAATAGAGGAAGAACGCAGTGTGGGAACACCAGTAATACGAATTGTGTCTGTTCCTGCTCCACGAATAGATGCACCCATATTATTTAAAAACGTAGCTAAATCAATAATTTCAGGTTCTTTTGCGACATTTTCTAAAGTAGTCACGCCTTTTGCTTTGACTGCGGCCATCATAATATTCATCGTAGCGCCAACACTCACACGATCAAAAAAGATAGGGGCTCCTTTTAATCCCTCTTCACTAGTATTGATAAATATAACGTCATTGTCCTCAATTACCGACGCACCTAAGGCTTTAAAACCTTTAATATGCTGGTCTATTGGACGTGGACCAATATTGTCTCCTCCTGGAAAAGTAACTGTAGCTCGTCCAAATTTTCCCAAAAGAGCTCCCATAAAATAATAAGATGCGCGTAAGGATTTAATTGCATTTTTTGGTAAAGGAGCCTCTTTAATTTGAGTTGGATCTATTTCTAATTCACCATTTTGAAAATGAGAACTCACATTCATTGACTTTAAAATTAATTGCAAATTTGCAACATCTAAAATACTTGGAACACTATCAAATCTTACTGGGGTATCAGCTAAAATAGCAGCCGGAATTAAAGCTACAGTAGAATTTTTCGCTCCACCAATAGTTACCTCTCCGCTTAGTCTATTTCCACCATTAATTAAAATTTTTGCCATAAATATACTCCAATAATTTTACATTAAAAACCTACTTATTTCTTAAAATTTTTATTTTTGTGATGCATGTTTAATAAAACTCAAATAAAGTGGTTCCGGTTTATTAGGACGACTTAAAAATTCCGGATGATATTGAGCAGCAACGAAAAACTTATTTTTTGGTATTTCAATAATTTCCATTAAATTGTCATCTGGAGATACTCCGGAAAAGACCATCCCAGCGTCTTCAAATTGATTTTTATAATCGGTATTAAATTCATAACGATGTCGGTGACGTTCTTGAATTTGTTCTTTGTCGCCATAAATTTTCGCTGCGACTGACCCTTTTTTAATTTTTGCAGGATAAAGACCCAATCTTAAAGTTCCGCCAATATTAGTAATTTTCTTTTGCGAATCCATTAATGCAATAACCGGATTTGAAGTTGCAGCATCCATTTCAAAAGAATTTGCATCTTTTATGCCTAAAACATTTCGTGCAAATTCAACACTAGCTAACTGCATTCCTAAGCAAACACCCATAAAAGGAACATCATTTACGCGGGCATATTTAATAGCTTCTATTTTTCCTTCAATCCCTCGGTTCCCAAAGCCACCCGGAACAATAACTCCGTCAGCATCTTTTAATAATTCATTAACATTTTGTTCATTTACACTTTCAGAATTAATATATTTAATTTGTACATTTTTATTGGATGCATACCCAGCTGATTTTAAAGCTTCCTTAACTGAAATATAAGCATCTGGCACTTCAGTATATTTTCCTACAAGAGTAATCTTAACTTCATCATGGCGTTCACTTTCACGAATACTATCGATCATTTTTCGCCAATCTTTCATATCAGCTTGCGGAGCACTTAAGCCTAATTTATTTAAAATAATGTCATCCATTCCTTGCGCTTGGAGATTTAAAGGAACTTCGTATAAAATTTCAGCATCGCGAGATTCAATAATAGCTTCAGCTGGAACATCGGTAAATAACGATAATTTTTCTTTGATACTAGAAGAAATAGGGTCTTCAGTTCTTAAAACTAGCATATCTGGAATAATTCCTGCTTCGCGTAATTTTTCCACTGACTGTTGTGTTGGTTTTGTTTTTGTTTCCCCAGCAGCACTTAATTTCACGATTAATGATGCATGAATATAAAAAACATTATTAGGACCAACATCTTTTTTCATTTGACGAATAGCCTCTAAAAATAATTTTCCTTCAATATCTCCAACTGTTCCACCAATTTCAGTAATAACAATATCAGCGTTCGTTGTTTGAGCTACACGCTTCATATTATTTTTTAAAGCATCTGTAAAATGTGGTATTGATTGTAGTGTTGCCCCATTATAATCTCCACGGCGTTCTGCATCTTGAATTTCCTTATAAATTCTGCCAGCAGTAACGTTGGAAAATTTATTAGCTTCAATATCCATAAAACGTTCATAGTGTCCTAAATCTAAATCCGTTTCCAGACCATCTTCGGTTACAAAAGTTTCGCCATGTTGGTAAGGATTCATTGTTCCAGCATCCAAATTCAAATATGGATCAAACTTCTGAACAGCTACATTTAAACCCCTATTTTTTAATAAGCGACCTAAACTAGCTGCTACAATTCCTTTACCTAAAGAAGAAACAACCCCGCCAGTTACAAAAATATATTTAGTTTGTTTTTCTGATTTTGTCATAAAAAATAAAAAAGCTCCCAAAACTATTTAGTTTGGAAGCTAGCTCGCATAGAGCGCCCTTTTATAGGTTACAAGACTAAAGAAAATAAGTCAAATTATTCAACGTCGCCATCGCCTAAATCGTCTAAATCATTAGTTGCATCAACAACATCAAGCGTGTCGGTATCGGTATTTAATGCATCTTCTTGATCGTCGTCTTCGTCATCAGCACTAGAATTTTTGTTGACAATTTCATCCTCTTCATCTTCATCGGCTAATATAATATCTTTATCTTCAATGTCTTCATCGAATCCGATTACATCATCAGAAGCGGTTGTTTTAGAACCTTCTTCTTCAAAATCAAATCCATCATGAGTTGCTTCGTCGATTGAATCCACTGGATACCAAGAACGAATACCCCATTCTTGATTACCCAAACTAATAAAAGATCCATCTGAATTTAAATCAGTATACAAACGTACTAATTGATCATCATTTAGCTTCGTAGGGCGTAACACATTTAATTCTTTTAATATATTTTTGAAAAGCATTTCTTTGCCTGAATCTTTTAAAATTTCTTTTGCTAATTCAATATTTGAAAGTTCTTCAATGTCTTCTTTAGAAAAATCTTTAATTGCCAAATTTTTTACCTCTTTTATTAGTTTATCTTATTATTACTAGTTTGAAAATCGAGAATAAGTTTGAATTCACCCAAATTATTATTTTCTTGTTTTAATTGATATTCTAAATTCATATAACCACTATTTTCACTGATTTTACTTTTAACTTTACTAGAATATACGAATATTTTAATTTTACCAAATTGAGTGGCATAAATGGAGTCCAATGTTTTATCTTCCTCAAATTCTAATATCGTTTGATTATTAGATTCTAATTGTACTGTTATATGTTTATTTTCTAGTGAAGTTTTAGGAACAGAAACCATTTTAATACGTTCTTGATTAAAATAAATTAAATTAATCTTATCATTTTGGTTATATGTTAATATTTTATTTTTAAAATCCCATAATCCCTCTATTTGTAAATCAATTTTATCTAATTGTCCTTCTTGTTTGATTTCTGATTCAATTTTAATAATAACTGTCTGTTGACTATACATAACTTTAATATACCTGTAAAATTAATTATAAACATGGCTAGATTAAAAAAAGAAAAAGTTTTTCGTGATCCGATTTTAAATTTTATTAGCATCAGGGATAAAACTATATTAGATTTAATTAACAGTTCAGAAATGCAAAGATTACGTCGGATTAAGGCTTTAGGCGTAGCAAATTTAGTATTCCATGGTGGCGAACAATCAAGATTTCAACACTCATTAGGCGTATATGAAATAACACGTAGAATGGTTGAACATTTTGATGTCAACCGGCCAAAATTTTGGGATCACGATAATGACATTGTTGTAATGGCAGCTGGTCTTTTACATGATATCGGTCATGGAGCTTATTCACATACTTTTGAGCATATTTTTGGCACTAACCATGAAGAATTCACACAAAAAATTATTACTGACCCTTCTACTGAAGTAAATAAGATCTTAAAAAGATACGATGAAAATTTACCAAATGAAGTAGCTAGTGTTATTGCTAAAACTCATCCAAATAAATTATTAGTTTCAATGATCAGTTCTCAAATCGATGCTGATCGTATGGATTATTTATTAAGAGATGCCTATTTTACTGGTGCTGAATATGGCAAATATGACATTGAGCGTATTTTACATTTAATGTATCCAACTGAGGAAGGAATTGTATTTGATATTTCAGGTGTTCATTCCGTAGAAGACTACATTGTGTCTCGATATCAAATGTATCTACAAGTATATTTTCATCCAGCTAGCCGTGGAATGGAAGTAGTTTTAGAAAACTTATTAATGCGCGCTCAAGGATTGTTTACCGAAGAAATACAACCAGAAATTTTCTTCCCAACAATTGCTGCAATTTTTGAAAGTGGGAAAGACATTTCTGTAAGCAATTATTTAAAGTTAGATGATGGCGTGTTTACTACAGCGTTTGGAATTTGGTTAAATAGTAAGGATAAAATTCTATCAGATTTATCAAGACGTTTTTTAGATAGAAAACCATTTAAATCAATTTCATATTCAGGAGAAAGAGATAATCGACTTATTCATCTTGAAAAATTGGTTGAAGAAAATGGCTTTGATAAATTCTGGTACTCTGGCACTAATAACGCTAACGATATTCCATACAAAAGTTATTCTGCACGCAATAAAACTAAAAGACCGATTCAATTTATTGATGGGGATGGTAATTTAAAAGGATTATCAAGTTTGAGCGATATTGTAAAATCCATTGACAATATGGAAGTTTCTGACAATCGTTTTTTCTTTCCAAAAGAATTATTAAAACGTAGCGAAGAACTAAAAAAGCAGTACCATGATCGAAAAGCATTTTAATAAAAAAATAAGAAAATAATTTCTTACTTTTTTATGCTTTTCCCAACATTTTAGCTGCGTAATAAGCTAAATAAATCCAGCTTAATAATCCCCTCCAAAATGTTCCTATTACGTTATGATTTGTTGCAAACCATGCAACCCCTAAGGCTAAAGAAAAACCTAATCCGTAAACATTAATTCTTATTTGCGATTCTTTTTTATTTTTTATTTTTATCATCTTTTCCTTTTTCTGAATCATTAAAATTGACACCTTGATTTATTTTTACTGATTTTTTTAATTTATTAGAAGTTTTTTTAATGTTTTTTGAACACCCTTTAGTATAACTGATTCTAATTTGGAACTAGCATTTTTAATTTCAAAATCTAATTTTTTACCCTCATCATCAAGTTCATTTACTGCTTTTATTTTATCTTTATCGCTTATTTTATTTTTAGATTTCTTTTTATTTTTAGATTTCTTATCAACTGAAAAAGTATGGCTTTTATCAGATATATATTCCAATGTTTGCACTAAAGAATTTTTTACTTTGGAAATTATTGCTTTACCAAGTTTATTATCTTGTTTATCGATTTTTTTATTTAATTTTTTAATCTGTTTTGGTAAAATTTTTTTTAACTTTTCGGTTTCCTTCTCCGTTAGATTATCAAGATCATAATCCTTATTTCCAATAGTTATTTTATGGTAGCTCATTTTTTCTCCTTTTTATAAATATATAAATATTAATTTTTTAATATAATCAATTAATAATTTACTTTTATTATAATTTTTATTTATTAAAAAAATTAAAAAGAAAGAAAAAAACTGTTTCTTTTAAGAAACAGTTTTTTAAGAAAAGATAAATTTATAATTATTTTCGGACTACTAATACGCTTATTGATGCACGGTTTGCAATATAAGAAGCCTGCGAACCAAAATAATGTTGAGACAAGCCAGCCTTTGAATGTGCCCCTACAACCACTAAATTAGCTCCAGTTTGTGGAATAACATCCTTAACAATAACTTCTCCGGGGTTTCCTTCAGAATAAATAGTCTTTACATTTTTAACACCAGCTTTTTTAGCTTTTTCAGCCCAAAGTTCAAGATTTTCTTCGATTTTTTGTTGCAGTTCCTTAACTGTTTTATTATCAAGTAAATCAATTGTACTAAGTTTATTGGGCTCAAATATTGAAACTATAATTAGCGATGATTCATCTTCAAGTGATTGGTGAATTGCATTTTCTAAAGCAAACTGTCCTTGTTCACTTTCATCAACCGCTACCAATACTTTTTTAAATTGCTTAATTTTAACCATTTATTATTTACCTCCAAATAATTGTTCAAAAATATTAATAACAATTTGTATATTTAAAATAGTTAGAACAACTGCGGCTATTGAAGTAATAATTGCTAACCATCTAGCATTTGCGAATTCTTCGCCCATAATTTTCTTAGACGATGTGTAGTAAATCAATGGAATCATTGAAAATGGTAAAGCAATACTCAAAAATACTTGTGAATAAACTAATAGTTGATCAAGTTTTCCTTCTGAACCATTGAAAATAACAGCAAAGGCAACAACCGGAATCAAAGCCAAACCACGAGTAATTACCCTACGTAGCCAACGAGGGAATTTCATATGCAAGAATCCTTCCATGACAGCTTCACCTGTTATGGTTCCAGTAATTGTAGAATTTTGTCCAGATGCTAATAGGGCAACAGCGAATAATGTTGAAAGAATTGGACTTGCAATTGCTCCAGCAATATTTTTATCATTTAAAGCATTATATAAAGCGCCAAAAGCATTTAAATTGTCACCGTGACCGTAAAACAATGCAGCACCTAAGATTAATAACATTGAATTAATAACAAAGGCTAAAGATAATTGAATATTAGAATCCCATGTCATAAATTTAACTGCTTTTTTAATACCTTCTTTATTTGTATAATCAATTTTACGAGTTTGTGCAATTGAAGAATGCAAATAAAGATTGTGTGGCATAACAGTGGCACCAATAATACCCGCTGCCATAACAAGTTGTGAGTCACCATGAGCAACTTTATCATTGAATAGTTCACCAGTTGGGATAAAACCAGCTAAAGCTTCAGACCAAACTGGGTTTGATTGAATTGTTAAATAAACGAATATCAATAAAATTGTTGTAATTAAAGTTGCAACAATTGCTTCAATTTTTCTAAAGCCAAGTTTCATCAACAAAAGCAAGATAACAACATCGAATGCGGTAATCAAAACACCTGTTAATACGTTTACTCCAAATAGTAAGTGAATTGCAATTCCAGAACCAATAACTTCGGCAATATCAGTTGCCATAATTGCAAGTTCAGTAAGAATCCACAATACAAAACCCATTTTTTTACCAGTCCTAGCACGGGTATTTTGTGCTAAATCCATTTGAGTAACAATACCTAATTTTCCAGCCATATATTGTAATGACATCGCTATAAGTGACGATATCAAAACAACTGAAATCAATAAATATTTATATTTAGCTCCACCGACAATTGAAGTGATCCAATTACCTGGATCCATATATCCAACTGCAACTAGCGCACCAGGGCCAGAAAAAGCCCATAGCGTCTTAAAAAAACTGCCATTTTTTGGAACCACGATTGAAGAATTAATATCTTCAAGTGATTTTCTAATAGGCAAGTCTAACTTTTTTTCTTTCACCATAAAAAATCCTTTATTTAATTTTTTTGGAATAAATACATTTATTAAGACTGTCCAATTACATAAAAGTAGTTAGCTAATAAATATACATAAACACATTCTTAAATTTATCATATTTATAAAAAAAAAGCTATAAAAATAATTCGTAGCTTTTTCATATTATTTTTTTACATTATATTATTGAACACTTTGAGCTGTTGATGTAGCGGCTGATGTGATATTTTGAATAAAACTAATAATTGAAAATACAACATCATACGCAAAGAAATAAAAAGCAATTAACCAAATTAAGTAAACAACCCACTTAAATGAGTCATAAAGATTATTTATTTCTAAGAAATGCTTTAATTTAATACCGCCCCACACCAAAATAATTGTAACAACAAGGAAAATTATTTGAGACAAAATATTATAAACATAATTCAAAACTTCCATTAATTCACTAGACATATTAATTCTCCTAACCTTAAAATTTTAACATAAGTAATTTTAAATATATTTGTTATTTAAAATACTGATCTAAAAAATCTTTAACATGACTTTCATATTCTTGAGTATGGTCTTTTAAACTATCAACGTGCTCTGAATTAGGAGCAATCCATAATTGTTTTCTTGAATCGGGATCTGCCTTGAACAAAATATTTACCATATAAGTGGGCACATAAGTATCATCGCCTCCATGCATAAATAGCATTGGTAATTTGTTTTTTTTCACTGATTTAACCGCGTCTGCTTCTTTAAAAGAATATCCAGCAATAATTTTAGACTCAAGACTTACCAAATCAACAAATGGGAATTTTGGTAAATTAAACATCTCTTTTGCTTGATAAGTTATTTCTTCATCGGCCGTTGTGTAGGCAGAATCTTCAATTATAGCTTTTACGTTAGATGGCAATTTTTCGCCTGAAAGCATTGTTACAGTGGCTCCACCCATGGAGATACCAAACGGCACTATTTCAACGTTAGGATTTTGCTTGATCAAATAGTCAATCCATTTAAGAACATCGTTTTTGTCGAGCCAACCAAAACCAACAAAATTTCCTTCGGATTTTCCATGACCCCGATTATCAATATTTAAAACATTGTATCCTTGTTTCAAAAAAACAGCGGAATAATCTTTCATTCCAGTTAGATTTCTTCTAAAACCATGAATTACAATAACCGTTTTATTAGTTTTATTTTTTGCAGAGACATATTCAGCATGCAATTTTAAATTATCATTTGTAATTGAAACTATTTTGCTACTATTTTTAGCAAAGCTTTGATATTCATTCACTAAACTCTTTACTGCATTACTAGCATTTGAGTAATTTTTATTATTAGCTGTTTGCCGGTATTCGGCCACATAGAAAAAATAACCTGATGCCACTAAAAGCAACATCAGTAAAACTAGGATAAATTTACGTACTAATTTCATTATCTTCATAGTATTCCCCATTTATAATATTTATAATTATAACTAATTTTATATAATTATAAATAGATGCTTCCAAATAGATTAAAACAATTAAGAAATTCTCGCGGTTTGACTTTAGATCAGTTGGCTACAGAGTTGAATAAAAATCTACCAAAAGGTGAGAAAGCAAATACCGGCGCCCAAATCGGGAACTGGGAGAGAGGCGAACGTAAGCCTGACTATCCGCAGCTAATTAGGATGGCTGATTTTTTTGACGTATCTGTTGATTACCTGATTGGACGATTTAAAATTGAAACTACCGACTTATTGCAGATGATGTTAACTGATAATGTTATTTTCGATCAAAGAACTCTTACCCAACAAGACAAGGTTGTGATTTTAAAATTAATCCAATCATATTTCAGATCCAATAGAATTCGAACTGATGTGGATAAAATGTTTGACCAGCAAAGTGAGTTGACTTTTGATTGGAATGACTCTAATGATGATAATCAAAACAACTAATAATCTAAAAGCAAAATATCAATTTAAAATTATTATATTGAAATTAAACGAGGAACTAAAATGACACTAACAAAAAATCAAATATTAGAATATGTAGAAGATTTAAATTTAAAATTATGGGGACCAGTATTAGTTGAATGGGATGATAATTATAAAAAAGTTCATTTAATCGTTCAGCAAGGAAGTGCTAAAGAAAGCAGAGAAAAAATTACAATTGATGTGAATAACAATATAAAAACTGGATTAATATCCCCAGAAGATAGTAAAACTTTTTTGGATAACTTAGTTGTAACTGAATATGCACAAGAAGATTAAAAAAATAACTTACTCAACGAGTAAGTTATTTTTCTTTGGCATACATGATACGTTCATGTGGACGTCGTATTATTACTAATACATTGACGTAGTAATTACTTACTAGAATAGATAGTTCCACAACTGTCCATTCACTAACGGAGATGCGCTCCTTGAAATTAAATTCAGTTAGCCGCTCTTAAGATATCGCTTTAGCTAAATATCTCTCGACTCATCGCATAAAAATAATTATACCTTATTTTCCTTAATTAACTTTATTTTTGGGATTTAGCTTTTTTACCAGAAGTTTTCCTTACTTTTATTTCATCATTATTAATTTCTTTATCGTCTTTTTCATTTTGTAGCTCATGTTCAGCATTCAATTTATTTTCAACAGTTAATTTCAAATCTAATTCATATAGTTCAGTTAATCTATTTTTTAAATCTGATAAATATACGGACTTATTGTCAATAAAATTACTTAAACTAGTAATATTTTCCATTTTCATATGAGATTTACTTATATTTTCTGATTCATAAACCAACAAAACAATTGGTTCAATTTCATCTTCAGGACGAATTAATTTTTTATATTCATTAACATATTTAAGTGGCAACACATTTGGTGCGATTTCTAAGGCGATTGTTATTCTATTATTTTCTACCCCATTGTTAATGGTTACCGAACTTTTATTTATACGATCCAACGATAAATTTTCGACTAAAGTAACTGCCATTTCATTATCAAAATTTTCTGCTTCTTCATTATTAATAATGTAATCTTGATTAATAATTGAATCTAAAACTATTTGTCCATTAAAATTTGTCATATTGTTTATTATTCTAACAAAAAGATTTTAATCTTTCTTCGTGAAATCCTCGTGTTCCATTCTGTCCCAAAAATTAAGTTTATTTTCTTGGCGAGCACGAGCAATTCCCATTGCATGTTTTGGAATATCTTGAACAATAGTCGATCCAGCAGCAGTAATGGCTTCATCTGAAATATTAATTGGCGCGATTAATTTACTATTGCTACCGATAAACACACGGTCACCTACATTTGTATGATTTTTATTTTTTCCGTCATAATTAACAAAGATAGTTCCAGCGCCAATATTAGTTCCAGCACCAATAGTTGCATCCCCAACATAAGATAAATGACCAACCTGTGAATAAGGTCCGATCGTTGAATTTTTAACCTCAACGAAATTTCCAATATGAACATTATTACTTAATTGTGTATTAGGACGGATATGTGCATTGGGACCAATTATAGAATTATGACCGATTTTGCTAGGACCTTCAATAACTGTATTTGGCAAAATAGCAGTTCCTGGTTCAATAATTACATCAGCATCAATATACGTAGTTTGAGGATCAATCATAGTGACACCACTCAACATAATATTATTATTAATTCTTTGTCGCATTAGCTTGGCTAAATGTGATAATTGAATTTGATCATTAGCTCCTAATATTTCATTGGAATCCTGAACAGTTACAACGCTTAAATTTTTAGTTGCATCAGTTAGATAGTATTCGCCTTGAGAATTTGAATTCTGAACATTTTTAAGTTGTTCTTTAATCCTTTGTGTATTGAATAAATAAACACCTGCGTTAACCAATGAAGTACGACGTTCTTTAGGCGTAGCATCTTTTTCTTCGACAATTCTATTTACTTTTCCATCTAAAGCAAATACCCGACCATATCCATATGGATTTTCTAAATTACCGGCTAATAAGGCTTCATTATTAATTAAAAGTTGTTCAATAGTGCTGCTAGTAATCATTGGCATATCAGCATTCAATACTAAAACTCGTTCAGACGTTACCTGAGGCATCGCTGCAAGCAATGCATGCGCGCTCCCTTTTTGCTGACTTTGTATGGCGGTTTTTACGCCAAATTTGGAATAGTCTACTTCATTAGATTGAACAGCAATTATATTGTTTGGTTTTAATTTCTTAGCAGCAGCTAAGACATGCTCAAACATCGTTAACCCAGCAACTTTGTGGAGTGGTTTTACTAAATTATCTTTCATGCGAGTGCCTTTACCGGCTGCTAGAATCACAACATCAAAATTAGTCATTAATTTCACCTACATAAATATTTTGTTTATAATTTCCCAATTGAACTTTAATTTTTTCGCCACTATCTAAATTTGTGTCAACATGAATCAGGCTTGTAAAATTTTCAACTTTTCGTTCTTTAGAACGGCCCTCCGCAAAAACAGCAATTCCTTTAACCTTGGCTTCAAATTGTTCAGCTAAAGCATTTAATCCAATAATCGTGCCACCTGCTTTCATAAAATCATCCACAATGATTACATTTAGTCCTTTTTCTAAACTACGAGTAGATAATTCTAATTTATTTACTTGCTTACTAGTGCCTGTTGTAAAGGGGGTGGACAAAGTTGGCCCTTCTGTTACTTTGCTCAAACCGGAACGCGCCACAACATAAGGAACATTTAATTGTTGAGCTATAGCGATCGCAACTGGAATTCCTTTAGTGGCAACCGTCATAACGGCTTGAATTTTTTGATTTTTATATTGTGAGGCTATTAATCTACCAAAGCGACGTAAGACATCGGGACGCGCTAAAATATCTGATAAATATATATATCCGCCCGGGAGCACTCTGGTTGGATCGTTTACTAAATCATACATCTCATTAGCAAAATCATCAGCATCCCTTTCTGGCATATATGGCACATAAGAAATACCGCCATTAGTTCCAGTCGTGGTCTCTAAATCACCCAAACCTTTATTTTTTAAAGTCTTTTTTATGATTGATAAATCTTCGGAAATTGATGATTTAGCCGAATCATAGCGACTAACGAAAAAATTTAAAGAAATATGAGTATATGGATGCTCAACAATATAATTAGTCATGTCGACCAATCGTTCTGCACGTGGTACTTTCATTTATTCTCCCTTAAAATACGAATGTTCACTTAATATTTTACCAATTTATTCGTTTTTAATTATTATCTTTCTATTTTTTGTAATAAAGATTGTTAAAAATGAAAATACAACATAAGAAATAATAGAAACCTGGGTAATTAAAGAAAGCGAAAAATGTTTGTTTAATTCAGCAAATAGCCATAAAAAGATAATGGAAACAATACTCGACATAGTTCCAGAAAAAGATATGATTGATCCTACAATTGAGGTGTCTGATTTTTTATATATGTCCACCATTAATTGATGATAGTATAAATCAAAAGGAATTAAAAACAACAATATAAATAAAACAAATAAAAACTTATTAGTCTCCGCTATATTAATTGCTCCAAAAAAGAGTGCTGACATTATCACTATTAATATTTCTCTTAGTTTTGAGATTTTAATGTGTTTAAAAATAAAATTACTTACAAGTGAAACAAGTTGAAAACTAACATAAAAAATTCCAAATAATTTAGGTGGGAGAGCTGCGATTAAAAAAATAACTTGCCAAAATTGATAAAAAGTTTGTGCAATAAGCTGATAAATACTAATTAAAAATATGTCTGCATAAATACTACGATCTGCCACATTTTTTAATTTGGAAAATATATCTTTTAAATTAAGATTTTTATCAAAATTTTTTAATACTTTGTCACCATTTCTTTCTTTAAAAAAAAATAATGTAATAAAAAAAGAAATGAAAATTAAAAACGTAGAAATAAGATAAATTTTATTGCTACAATATGCATAAATAAAAGATCCAACTCCTCCAGCTATTAAAGCACTGTATAAATTAACATTATTTAGTGAGATGTTAAATAATTTAATTTTATACTCGTTATTTTTATAAGATCTAATAAAATATGACTCCAACGATCCACTCATTGAAGCCGTGCTAATTCCATAAATAAACCATGATATAGATAACATAATTACTGATTCAGAAATAAAAATTATAAAAAATGATATTACTAATAACAATAGGGAAACTAGATACATTCTTTTTTCAGACCAGATATCTGTTAATATTCCAGATGGGAATTCAAATAATAACATAGCTAACATATAAAAACTTTGAATAAATGCAATATCACTAATTGACATTCCTTTATTGATCAAAATTATAGTGAGAATCGAGTGAGGAAGAGCTCTTGCAAAATTATACAAAAAATAACTAACGAAGTATATCTTGGATTGTGTTTTCATAAATTGCAAAATTAATACTCCTTCACCTCATTGATTTGTGTTTCCGTATATAACTGTATGGTTTCGTCATAATTTAATTTAAGTGATTTTTTAGCAGATCCCCAAAAATCAATAAAATCAATTAGCTTATCTGGATAATATCTATCATTATATGTTTCATCTAGAAAACTTATTATTGAATCAAATCTATTTTCTTCATCAGACAATTGAAAATAATCAATATAATATTCATATATTGATTTCAATGCATCTAATTTTGGTTCATTAATTTTTAAAAAATTAAATCGTCTTTTAAATGCCTTGTCTTTAAGTAAAATATTAACTTCGCTAGGAGTTGTTGCACCGATAATTTGTAAAGAACTATCTGTAATTATTGGTTTTAAAATATCTCCAGCTGATACACCTCCTTCTGTGTTTCCCAGATTTAATAAATTGTGTATTTCATCAAAAAATAATATTTCGCTGTTTATTTTGGAACTCTCAATAAGTTCATTTAATCTATTTTCAAATTCTCCGCGATATTTAGTATTAGCTACTAATTCACTTATTGAAATTATTTTAAAGGATTTTTTATAATTGTGTAAATAGTTATTAATTAATGATGTTTTTCCTACACCAGGTTCTCCCACAAGAATTACATTATTTTTATACTCACGATTTAAATATAAGTGAATCATTTGTATTTCTTTTTCCCGTTCAACTAATAATTTTTTATTCAAAAAATTATTAGTATAAATGTCATTCTTATCAACTTGAATATCTGCTATATATTTTTGCATATCAGATTCTAAATTTTGTAAAAATATAAAAACATCTAGATTTGAAGCATTTGGTTCCTTTATTTTATATTCTACAATTTTTCGATCTAAATACGGCGAATCGACAATATATGTCATTGGAATTTTACCCTGCAAGGATTTTATAATTTTACCTTCATTAATATCATTCATAAGAGATAAAAATATTTTCATTAAAAGTCTCCAATCTATTTAAATTAACCTAAATTAATTTTTTGTAAATCCCAGTCAGAAGTATTTAAAATAATTTGACTTTCAATTACATCGGATTTTTGTTTTTTCCCAATAAATTTAATAATTTCTACTTCCATCATTTTTGCAGACAAGGAATTATCTGTATCTACAATTGCGGAAATATTATTATCATTTAACTTTTTAATTTCTAAATTATCATTTTTAATATAATCTTCAGGAAACAATTCATTAAAAGAACGTGTTTTCCCAGGTATTAATAATGGGCCTAAATAAATCTTACCTTGCGCGTATGGACTACCATATAATATTGGAGTACTAGTTTTATCACTATATTCAGCCATCAATCGATGTATTTGCCCAATTGGTTTATCTGCTGCAACAACAATTAAATTAAAATTAATATTCTGAAATTCTGTGAATAGTTGTTCAACATTTTCTATATTCTGATTATGCCCTACGATTAAAGAATCGGGTGCTACTTCTTTTAGGTTTTTAACAGCCACATCAATTTTACTTAATCCAATATCTTTTTCACGGTATAAAACTTGGCGACTGGTATTGCTTAATTCAATATAATCAAAATCAATCAGATGTATTTCCCCAACTCCAATTTGAGCAAGCCCTAATGATAAATATGAACCTACTCCTCCCGCGCCTAAAAGTAAAATTTTAGTTTTTTGTAAATCTTCTTGTAATTTAATCGCATCCCTTAAATCATTACCCGGTAAAATTGCAAAAATTTTGAATCTGGCGATCATACTTTGACAATTGTTTGGTTGTTAATGATGTTTCAATTTTTGCAATATCAATATACTTTTTAATTATATTATTTGTTAAAAGAAGTTCAATAAATTCTTTCGGGTCATCCAATTCGATACTTTGTTCCAATAACTTTTGAATCATTTCATCTTGCGTAATTGGAATTTTAAATATAGTTAACACTGCTATAAAAAGATCTTTATCATTAACGCCGATCTCAACATTTTTTTCAAGTGGCAACGATATGTGTAAATTACCGTTGGGCATTTGAAATATATGTATGCTACTTATTATTTTATATTTATCCATCTTAATTATCCTTTTTTAATAAAATTGGAATTAGTAATCAATTTTTACGATTTGATTACTAATTCCAAAAAATTTTATGGATTGCTTCTTGCAAAACGAACTGCTGTATTTGATTTTGTAGATGCATTTTTTATGGTTATATTCTTAACCATTATTTTAACGTTTGTTTTCATTTAGTTTATCCATTCAATTATTTAAATAAATATTTAACAAGTTAATTATACACTATTAAACTAATAAAATATTTATGAAGAATCCATTATATTTATTTAAATATAATCCACTTCTTTTAGAGATTTACTAAATCAACAACTTCATGAGCAGATAGAAAAATAATGTACTTATGCTTTACAACGTATTCAGGATAAATTTCTTCTAATGAACGAGAATATAAATCTAACTGTCCTTTATAATTTTGAACTAATTTATTTATTCTTTGAGAAAATTCATTTGAATTTTTGTTCTTAGGAAACCAATTCGTTTTGTAATCAAAAAGTGTAATTTCTTTTTTATTTTCATCGATGAAAAAGCCATCATACTGTCCATGAATTAGAACTTGATCATCTTCATAAAAATTCCCGCTATTGCCTAATTCTGTAGCCGAAATTAAAAGTGAAAAGGCTCGTTCTCTTTGCAAGGTCTTTTGATTTTCTTTAATTTCACTTGCTAAAGAAGTATTTAAAAACCATTCAATATTATTCAAATTTACATCTCTATATTCTTTGGATAAATCTTTTAAATATTGTTCATTTATTTCCCTAGACCAATCAATTTTTTGTAAGACAGCATGAGTATCAGTACCAGCAATAGCAGCATCATTGATTTCAGGATTATCTTGCATAAATTGCGGGATTGCAATTTCATTATTGTCCATAAATGAATAACTAATTTTTTCATCTTCTAAATTACTTTCAAAAGCATTTTTGGCTTCAGATACACTAGCAGTTGCATTTACATTCGTTGCATCTTCAAAAAGATATTTTTGATTTAATTGTTCTTTAATATTTTCTATTTCTTTAGACGAAATTTGTAAAATATTTTTAGTATTTAAATAGTTATTTTGAATCAGTTGTTCATTCTGTTCTGAATTATTTTTTTGAAAAACTTCAATAGAAAAATTAATATCTGGACCAGGAACTGTTTTTTCAGGCATGGCATCTGATAATTTATTTGCTTGCAAAGCAGTTTGGCCAATACGAGTATGGTACAAAACCATACCCATAAAATCTAAATAATTATTAGTGTCCATTCTTTTATTTAACGATATTGTCTGATCCCAAGTATTATCGACAGCGCCCCATTTTTCTTGGATTGTTTCCATAGGGGTTTGATCTTTTTTTATCGTATAAGAGCCAGAAACATAGAGCTGATTTTCTGCACGCGTTAAAGCAACATACAATAACCTCAATTCTTCTGATAGAGATCCCTGATTAAGATCTTGTACAATAAATGGACGTGCAATTGATGATATTTTTATATTTTTATCGCGATCTACTACTTGAACTGATGCACCAGTTTTATTATCAAAAATAAAGATTTGATCCTTATCTCTGGTATTAAATTTTTTGTTGCTATTAAACAAAAAAACAACTGGAAATTCTAATCCTTTCGAGGAATGAATCGTCATTAATTTCACGCCTTTATTCGCATTTGGTGGAATAACTTCAGCTATATCATTATTTTGATTCAACTGTAATTCAATATATCGAATGAATTGAAATAAACCAATAAAATTACTTCGAGAAAACTGCTTAGCTAATTCATATAAAGAATTCAAATTAGCTTCTCTTTGCGAACCGTTTTTCATTCCTGTAACAAATTCTAACCAATTAGTTCTTGAGTAGATTTCTAAAATTAAATTATCAATTTTATTTTCTTGAGCACTTAAGATAAAATATTGTAAATCATTTAAAAATAATTCGATTTTAGGATTATTTTTTCTAGACTTTAAAACTGCATCATAAAAATCATCATTAAAGTCCGCATTCAATCTAATTTCAGATAATTCAATTTCATTTAATCCATACATTGGTGAACGTAAAACAGCAACCAAAGGAATATCTTGATGCGGGTTATCGACAATATTTAAATAATTTAAAATGATTGAAACTTCAATCGATTTATAATATCCATCTTGATTACTATAATTTACTGGTATATTTCTTAAGTTAAACTCCGCAATTAAATTATCAAATCCGTTTCGAGACCGCCCTAAAATGGCAATATCATTATATGAGTATTGACCATTAGCAACTATTTCTTCAATCTTATCAACAACTTGTATAACTTGAGTGGGAGTTTCTGAATTTGATAATTCATCATCATTTTCCTCGCTTTGTTCGTCATTTTTATCTGAAAAAGAAAGTAAAAATTGAACTTGAGAATCTATTTTAGCTTTATTTTTATTTCCAAAGCGTAGATCGTGTCCATCATTTTTATAATCAACACCACCGATTTTTTCATCCATAATGTAATCAAAAATTAAATTAGAAAAATCTAGGATATCTCTGGTGGAACGAAAATTATCTGATAATTGTAAAGCTTTATTATTGCTATCGGGTAATAAATAATTTTTAAATCTATTATTAAATAATTCAGGTTCTGCCTGTCTAAAACGATAAATACTCTGCTTAATGTCACCAATGGCAAAAAGATGATCTCCGGCAACATCCTCGATAATTTTTTCCTGTAGAGGATTTATATCTTGAAACTCATCGACCATAACTTCTACATATTGCTCTCTTATTAAACTTTGAACTTCTTTGTTTTCAACTAAATTAAGAGCATATCTTTCTAAATCAGAAAAATCAATTACCGAATCCTGAACTTTTCGATCATTAAATTCTTGGATAAAATCTTTTAAAATTCTCACGATACTGTTTAAAATCTCTTTTGATTTATCACGAATAATTTTAGTATCAGCTTCATTTAAGAAAAATATTTCCTTTAAATTTGAAGATATTGCATCAACTTCTTTTTTTAAGATCTTGACTTCTTCTTTAAAAGGTTTGTATTCTTTTTTACTTACACTCGATAATTTTCCAATCTTGTCTGATAAAACCTTTACGAGTAAATCCCAGTCTTTGTTTTCTAAAGCGTTAAGAATATTTTCTAGATATTCTTTAATCTGTGGGGTCTCCAATATTTTCCTAAATACTTCATCTTCACTATTTAAATCAGATTCTAACATTTCATATTTTGTTAATGCAGACTTCAATTTATTTTGTTCTGCTAAAACCAAATCTGATTCAAATATTTTATTTAACTCCAAATTATAGTAATTGTATAAATCATTATCCATCCACTTTTCAAAATCTACTTTAGACATTGCTGTAGGATATAATTTATCAACAATTAATTGTTTTAATCCATTTGGTTGTTCAAGGGTTCCAAAATTTCTTACTACATTTAAAAACCATTCATTTTCAGAAGATTTATAATAATTTCCAAATAATTCATCAGTTACTTGATTGGCCAGCATTTTTTGTTGAACTGTATCACCCAATATTTGATAGCCCGGTTCTAAATCGACTTCTAAATAATCATAGTAATCATCAATTATTGAACCAGCGAATGAATCAATTGTAGTTATTCGAGCTGAAGGTAAATAAACCAATTGTCTTTCAATTAGGCTAATTAAAGTAGAATTAACTGGTTTTTCTTTTCGAAGTCTGTCAACTTCCTCACGTAAACCCTGTTCAATTTTTATTTTCATCGATTCAGCAGCCTGTCTGGTAAAAGTAATAATAAGTAATTCTTCTATATCTACATGCTGTTCAGAAATAGCTCTAATTACTCGATTAACAAGAGTGGCTGTTTTACCAGAGCCTGCTGATGCACTAACAATTAAACTTCCTCTGGAAACTTTATTTTTTTTAGAAGCATCTTCATATCCGATCGGATAGTCAATTATTTTTTGTTGATCAAGAGTTGCTTGAACCATTTGTTGCTCCTTTTTCTTTTTTCACTTGATTATATTTATCCCCTAATTGAACATCAAACCTTGTAATATCTTTATAATCAGAGTATTTAATTCCATTATTCTGTCCATCTTTATATGGTGCAATATCAAACTCGCCATTTAATATTTTTTTTGAGGCAGATATAATTTTCTCTTGTGCTATTTGCATATAATTTTGTAAATCGCTAGATGAAATTACACTAACTCTTTTGCTTCTTTTGCTTAAAGGAAATAAGCTAGTTTCTGGAATAACATTTTCATTTAAAGATAGCCCCGAAGCTTTATCATCGTTATCAATATATTTAGTATCTCCCTTTCCATCGCCAATTGATAATATTTGTGGCTTATTTTCAGCCTTAATGTAATCAGTAACTTTTTTCTGTCTGATTGGTAAAAATACTGCAGCTTGAATATTTATTTCTCGGCTACTATCTAGGATAGAATCTGCTGCTTTCCAATATGTTATTAACTGTAAATCCAATCCCGCATTTAACTTATTTAGTTCGAATTTTTTACCATTAGTTTTATAATCAAAAATTACATAATTATCATTGATACTATCAATTCGATCGATTTTTCCTCTTAGCTCAATAGATTTATCAATTTTTAAGGCCGGTATTTTAGTAGCTTCGCTACTACCAAAGCTACCAAATTCTTGTTCTACGAATATAGTTTTATCGTTTGTTACTAAAGCAATATCTCGCATCTGCTTTAAAAATTTTTTTAGGTCTTTTTTTAAATAAATTTCAATGGTTTTATTTTCTTCATTAGAAGCTAAAACTTTTAAAGCAGGGTTCTCATTGATCATTAAATCTAATTGAACACTATTATCGAATAATTGATTAAATTCAGATTCATCACTGTAATCTTTTAAGGACTGGTCATTATTTCTCAGTACATTAAAAACACTTTGCAAACCTGCATGAAAATAACTACCAATATTAGCAGTATTTATTTCTTGTTTAACTCTTTTATTTATTTTTAATCCATATTTCAAGAAATAATCGTACGGATTCCTATAGTACTGCTCAATTCCTGAAATTGAAATATTAATTAGATCACCAAAAAGCTGTTTGGCAATTTCTGAACCAATATACACAACATCATTATTGTAATCAACAAAAAGATTTTGCTTTAGTTTCAATTCTTTAATAATTGTACTTAAATTTAATAAATTATTTCTTTTTAATGCCAAAAGGTGTCCATTTAATATATTTATCGAATAACTTCTATCTATTAATTCTTTAATATTTTCAGGATGAATACTATACCTATTTATCTCAACATCAAAGACAGCTGCTAATCTTTTAACATATTGGGACATTTCTAATTTAACGCCTGATGAATCAGCATTTGAAAATGAAATATATATTTTTTCATTGGAAGTTAATAGGGCTTGGTAAAATAACAAATTTTCTGAGGCCATTTTTTGTTTAGATGAATCCTGCAAATATTTATTACTAAATAATTCCTTTTTAAAAATAAATTCCCTATCTAAGTCATTAATAATTGATTTTGTTTTACTTATAGCTGGAATAGCTTGGCTTGTTGCTCCGATCATAAAAGTTACTTTATAAGTAGTAGATTGAACCGCTCCGCTTTCAGAAATTCTAACGCCGTCTAATTTATTAGGTACGCCAGTAAAACTGGAGATTGAAAAACTAGATTTAATTATATTAATCATAGTTTCTTTTTCAAAATTATTTGAGCCATACAAAAAAACAATTTCGTCAGCTAGCTTTACAAAATTATTCCAAACCTCTTGTTCGGTTTCAGAACTCTGTTTATTTATTACCCCTTTAGATATTAAAAATTGAATAAAACTAGTTAAAAAATCGTAATTAGTATCACTATTTTTTATAATATTTTTTAATTCAAGAATTAATTCTTGAATAAATGTTTTTAATTCATTTGCATTTTCATTTATTTTTTGAGATAAAAACGAAGAACTAATTTCTTCTTCATCAAAATTATAATCAGTTTTATAAAGTTGAAAAGTATCTATAGAATTCCAATCAAAATTGATATTTTGGCTTAATAAATAATTTTCAACCAAATATAAGGTATTCAAAAACTTATCGCGTGACCAGTTTTCAGGAATCAACAGTCCTGTTTTTAAAACACACATTAAATCATTATATTGAAAATTTAAAAAACCATGAGTTAATATTCCATTAATTAACTCAGCAATCGGATGAATATTCATTTTACTATCTAAATCTAGAAATATTGGAATATTATATTGATTAAAAAAATTTTGTACGATACTAGAATATGGATTTAAATCTCTAGCTAAAATTAAAATATCTTTATATCTAATAGTTCCATCCTTGGTAATTTTTTTAATTTCGTTGGCTACAAACTCTAACTCTGCTTCTTTAGTATCGGATGATATTATTTTTAAATCACTAATACTTTTATTGCCGGAATATCCCTGATTCTCTAATTCAGTCCATACTTGTTCTATTTTTTCTATGGTATCGGAAATATTACGTTTTTCCGCTATAAATTCACTTTTTCCACCTAGTTGTTTAACCAATTGATTGGGCTTATAAAAAAGTTGCCCTTCTGTAAAATCTGTTTCATTGCCAATTAATCCAATAGTTACATCAGTTTTTTGAGAAATAGCTAAAATAACTCTCTTTTCGGATTCAGTAAAATTTGAAAAACCTTCAAAATAAAAATGCATATTTGAAAAATAACTATTATTTTCATTAAAAAAATTCGCCAAATAATCCAACGTATCATTTAAAAGCATTATTTCTTTTTCTTGAAAAACTTCATTTACCAGACTTAATAAATTACTAAGTGATAATAATTTCATTGAAAGTGAGTCAGTTGCGTTTTTTGAAGCGCTAATTAATTCTGATGAACTAATTGATGAGTTTTTAAATTCTTTAATTTGTGTTGCTAATTGCTCAATAAAACCAAACCTATTTTTCATTCGCTGAAAATTTTTCATTTCATTAGGGTGTTCATTTAATAGTGTTAGAATTATTAATTTTAATCCGGCATCTGAAATAATTTTTTTATGAATTTTATTATTTAAAAAAACTTTTGTTAATCTAGATAAGGAATAAACCTCTGGCTGTCTTCCAACGAGAATATCTTTATTTTCATGACGCAACGCCGATATTTTTCTAATTATATCTACTTCAGCATCGAATTTTACATGGTTAGGAACAATATAAAAAAATCTATCGTTGGTATCTTCTGAATTTTGTTCTGCAATTCTATTTAAAATTACTTTTCTAAAATCAGTTAATCCATTTCCTCTTAAAAACTTAATCGACATGTTTTTATCCTAGCATAAAAAGACAATACAACCTATGGACAAATTATGTAAAAAAATGGAAATTGAATATAAACAATTTCCATTTTTTATGCTTAAAAAATTAATTATGCTTCAAGAATCTTTTTGTCGATAATTTTCAAATCTGAATCTAAATCGTAAACCCAAGGTTGTCCGTTAGCAATTTCAACACCCAATATATCATCATCTGATATATCTTCAATATGTTTTACAAGAGCACGCAACGAATTTCCGTGGGCTGCAATAATTACATTTTTACCATTTTTCAAATCTTTAGAAATATTTGATTCCCAATATGGAAGAACACGTTCTAAAGTAACTTTTAGATTTTCACCTAATGGAATTTGTTCCTCAGGAACATCATGATATCGACGATCGATTGCTGGATAACTTTTACCATTAACTTCTACGCTTTCAACAGAATGCTCTAGTAATGGTGGTAAGGTATCATATGAACGACGCCACTGTAAAACTTGTTCATCACCATATTTAGCAGCTGCATCGGCTTTATTTAACCCTTGCAGTGCTCCATAATGACGTTCGTTTAATTGCCAAGCTTTCTCTTCAGGAATCCACAATTGTCCTGCTTCTTCAAGTGCTAAATGTAAAGTAGTGATTGCTCGAGTAAGAACCGATGTGTAAGCTTTGTCAAACTGATAACCTTCTTTTAACAAAGCAGCTCCCGCTTTTTTAGCTTGATCAATTCCAGTTTCTGATAATTTTGTGTCTACCCATCCATTGAATAGGTTTAATGCATTCCATTCACTTTGTCCGTGACGGATTAAAACAAGTTTTGCCATAATTTCTCCTTATTTACATAACTTATTATAAAACATTAGTGAATTAAATAACGATACCATGCTTCTAATGGATTCCAATTCTCTTTGCTAGATTCTAAAGGAGATAATTTAATTTTCAACCCACTGTTAACACCGTATACTTTTTTTAGATTTTTTACATTATTAATTGAAGTTTTAAAAACATCTTTTTTACTAACTGATGATAGACTACGATTATATGAAAAACCATTTGCTGAAATATTAGCAACCTTTTTTTCATTGATCCAAATATTTATCGGTTTAGACAAACCTAAATCAATTGTTTCTTTTTCAGTAGATAAGAATGATATTTTCTCAGCTCCCTTGACTGATTCTCCAATTTTATAATTTAAAAATTGTCCTTTAGAATCCGCTGATTCTAATGCTAATAAAGTTTTCTCCCAAGTAGCACTCGGATCATTCATATCAGAACCATTCATTACAATTGAAATATAGTTTTGTAAATTATTTTTTTGAAAAAACAAACCAACCAACACGGATCCTGCTTTCTTGGAAGATCCAGTTTTAGCAGCAAGTAATTTATAATCATTCACACCTAAAAATCCTCTGATTGAACTGGTAGTTGTTAAAAAAGTTTGTACCAATCCTAATTTATTTTGAGGGAATTCAATTTCAGATTGTTGCATTATATTGCTTACTTCCGGAAATTTTTTAAATAGATTATAAGATAGGGTTGCTAGGGCCGAGGCAGAAATTTCATTTTCTGAATCATCACTAACATTATTTAATTTAAGGCTTCCAATTAAATCTCCATTTCTTAATCCTGATGCATTGTAAAACTTATATTGATCAATTGGAAGTTTCATTTCCTTAGCAGTTTGATTCATTAATTTTGCAAATTCATCTGGGCTGCCAGAAATAAAATTGCCTATAGCCATAGCAGAAGCATTCGCTGATACATCTAACATTGATATCAACAAATTTTTTATTGTATATGTATCGTCACTATATAAAGGAACATTGGCTAGTCCATCAGTAAGTGATAATTCTGAAATATCATTACTTATTTTTACTCGATCATTCCATGATATTTTTCCTTTTTTAATTTCTGAATACAAAATATAAGCCGTCATTAGTTTAGCGGTTGATGCCATCGGAAGCATTTTATTTGAATCTTTTTGAGCAATAATTTGTCCATTACTCATACTAACAACTGTTGATGATTTAGCATTTAAATTTTGAAATTCAATTGGAGACGCATCTAATATTGGGGATTTTAGATTTGTTTTAGTTTTGATATTAACCATAACGCCAATAAAAAAACTAACAATAAAAAAAGTGACAAAGAACCCTAAAATGTACTTCAAAAATTTATTTTTCATTTTATTTACCGTCCTCAAGATTAATTGGTAAAGTAATTATAAAACTGGTTAACTTCTTGTCTGATTTTACATCTATTTTCCCATGATGTTGTAAAACGATTCCTTTTACAATTGCCAGCCCTAATCCCGTACCGGAAATTTCTTTATTACGAGATTTATCAACTCGATAAAAACGATCAAATAATTTCTTAGTATCAGATTTAGATATCATTTCTCCATCGTTTTGAACATAAATAACTACTTTATTTTTTTTAACAGTTGCCATTAATTTAATAAATGTTGCACCAATAGCGTATTTAAATGAATTATTAATTAAATTCATCATCACTCTAGCCATTTTTTCTGGATCAGCTTTTATTTCGATATTGTTGGGATTAGTGTAGCTTTCCATGGTAATCATTTGCTCTTTAGATTGAATTTCAAATTGTGCAACTAGTTGATCTAAGAAATCAGTAATATTCATTTTTTGAAGATTTAAATCATTGGAATTTTTATCAAATGTTTGTGTATATTCGAATAAATCACTAATCATTTTTTTCATTAAATTAGCTTGTCGATAAGCGCTATTGACTACTTCTTGCATTTTAGACTTGGGCGGTTTTTTTTCTGATTGCATCATTTCTAAACCCAAAATAATTGAAGTAAGTGGCGTTCTTAAATCGTGAGAAATATTTCCAATTAATTCCCTTTGCAAAACTTCATTAGAATGTTCATCTTCAATAACTTGTTGCCTACTAGCAGTTAAGGCATTTACTTGATTAATTAATTCTTTAACATCTTTTTGAGCAATTCTAAACTTAATCGGTTCAATTACATTCTGCTCATGCATTGCTTTAATTTGTTTAGTCATAATTTGGATTTGGATTTGCTGTAATTGTTTCAATGTAAGCCAAGCTGCAAAAAGAGCCGATCCTAAGATCAGTAAAAATAAAATCCATGTTTTCCAATTCAAAAATGACAAATTATTGAAATTTAAAAAATCTTTAGAGTCAGGCAGTAAAATACCCTTTCTTTGTATTGATATATTTCCAGAAAATAAATGTGTTAAAAAAGAGTAGGCTGGAATATCTATTAATAATAATATTAAAAAAATTGATACTCCATAAGTAATCAATCTTGTTAATTCTTTACTCGATAAGTTCATACCTTAAATTTCTACTTTATATCCTACGCCCCATACAGTTTGAACAACTTCATCCCCTTTAGTCGCATCTTTAATTTTGTCACGCAAATGAGAAACATGAACCATAACTGTTTTGGCAGACATAACAGTTTCAGTCTTCCAAACACGTTCAAAAATTTCATCGGCAGAAAAAACTCGATTAGGATGACTCGATAATAAATATAAAATGCCAAATTCTAAATTAGTTAGTTGAATTGTTTCACCAGCAAGAGTTTTAACTACATGAGAATCTTTATTAATGGTAATTGCACCTAAGTCTAGAACTTCAGGAGTTGCTTCTTTAACTTCATTAGACGAGCGACGTAAAAGACTCCTAACTCGCGCCATGACTTCAAGTGCGCTAAAGGGTTTAGTGACATAATCATCAGCACCTTTCATCAGTCCCTGAACACGTTCTAATTCTGATGTTCTGGCAGACACAATCATGACTGGTATATTTGAGTCTTTTCTAATTGTATTCAATACTTCCAGACCATCAATTGATCCTGGTAAGTTTAGATCTAGTATTAATAAAGCAATATCCGGATTTGTATTAAATTTACTAATTGCTTCTTCACCATTGATAGCAGTTACCGGAGTGTACCCTTCATTTTCTAAATAAAGATTAAAAGTATCTGAAATATCTTTTTCGTCTTCAACAACCAATATCTTAACCATTTTATTTTTTTCCTTTTTCGTAGTTTTGTTTGTAAAGGTTACTTGCATTAGCAGCTAAAATTCCGATAACTAAAAACCCTTTAGGTAATTTGGTACTTTTTCTCCAATAAAGGTATACCAACAAACCAATTATCGCAAGAACAAACAGAAAACCGTTTGGCAATTCTGGATTAAATTGTTTAGGAACCATTGCAACTAAAGTAAACAAAATCATCCATGATGCTATTAAGCCAATAACTGCCAATATTTTTTTCCATGCAGGTTTTTTAGATTCCAATACTTTAGGATTTGGCGTAATATATCTAATTGAAAATACATATACCAAACCGGACAAAACAGCAATCGATATCAAACTAACAATTCCCATACTTGTAGCATTTTTTGGATTCATAATTGAAGTAATCCCATACATAAAAGCAAACATTATAAATAACAATCCAGCTGTATCGAAAAATTCAGTTTTAAAATCGAACTCAAATAAATGTTTAGTAGTTCTAGAATTTGCAGTATTTTTTGAATTAGTACTTTTTTTACCAACATTTTTTAATTTTTCTTTTCTAGTGGCTGCCCCTTTTGGATCTTTAATATCTAAAACATACTGATTAACCGTACCAAAAAGTTGGGTAGCAGTTATCCCCTTTTTTTGAGCATCTAGTAATTGATTTTTAGTATTTTTCAAAACATTGTCAACTGTTTCTTTATTTATTCCACTATCTTCAGCAGTAATAATTTTAGATAATTTATAAATATACTCATTATTTCTTTTGTTTAATTCATTTGTAGCCATTAATTAAATTATATATTAAAAAAATATTAAGTTATAATTTTACAAAAACTTAATATTTTAAAAAAAATTATAGGGTATCTATTAAACGTTAAATAAAAATTCCATAATATCGCCATCGGCAACTACATATTCTTTACCTTCTGAACGTAAACGTCCGGCTTCTTTTACTGCTTTTTCACTGCCATATTTATCTAAATCGTCAAAACTCATTGTTTCTGCTCGAATAAATCCTCTTTCAAAATCGGAGTGAATTACGCCGGCTGTTTGTGGAGCCTTACTTCCAGCTTTAAAAGTCCAAGCATGGACTTCTTTAACCCCAGCAGTAAAAAAAGTTCGCAAATCTAACAAATGATAGGCTGCTCTAATCAACTTATCGAGTCCTGATTCATCGACACCTTGCATTTCCAAAAATTCTTGCTTATCGTTATCTTCCATTTGCGAAATTTCTTCTTCGGCTCGGGCTGACAGTCCAATAACTTGAGCATTTTCGTTTTCAGCATATTCTTTAACCTTTAAGAAGAGTTCACTAGACTCTGGATTAGCCATTTCATTTTCAGCAATGTTAGCAACATATAAAATCGGTTTACTTGTCAACAAAAATAATCCTTTTACAATTTTTTGTTCTTCTTCTGAAAACTCTATACTTCTTACTGTTTTGCCTATTTCAAGGACGGGCTTTATTTTAGATACAACTGCAAACTCAGCTTTAATATCTTTATCATTTCCACGAGCTTGACGTTCTAATTTAGTATATCGATTATTAATTGATTCTAAATCTGCCAAAATTAATTCAGTGTTTATAGTTTCAATATCATCAATTGGATCAACTTTACCATTTACATGAATAATTTCATCATCCTCAAATGCTCGGACAACATGAATAATCGCATTAACTTGGCGAATATTTTCTAAAAATTTATTTCCTAATCCTTCTCCAGTTGAAGCTCCTTTTACAATCCCTGCAATATCAGTAAATTCAAAAGTTGTTGGGATCAGCTTTGTTGTTCCAACTATTTCAGCAATTCTTTGAATACGTTTATCTGGAACTTCTACAACCCCAACATTAGGTTCAATAGTAGCGAATGGATAATTAGCCATTTGTGCTCCAGCTTTCGTAATCGCATTAAATAATGTAGATTTTCCAACGTTGGGTAAACCAACAATTCCAGCAGTAAGTGCCATATTTTCCCCTTTTTGTAATTTTTTATAAAATCTTTTTAATCCTTTTTTCTAGATCAGAACGCGAAAGCATTATAACTCTATTACATTTTTGACATTGTAACTTTATATCTGCACCCATTCTTATAATTTCCCAATTATATCCACCACATACATGTGGTTTTTTAGTTTCAATAATTGTTCCTAATTCATATTTAAACATTAGCTTAAATCGACGCCCAAAATATCTAGCAACCTATTTAAGTCATTTTGATCATGATAATTAATGGTGATTGCTTTACCTTTAATATCAACCTTAGTGGCTAATTTATCTTCAAGTTGATCAATTGCTTCTTGAATAAAAATATTTTTTGGTTTTTTCAGTTTGCTATTAAACGAAGATAAATTTTTAGAATCTTGTTTATTGTTTTGAACTAGTTCTTCAACTTGTCTAACTGAATATCCATTTTGAACAATTTTTTTAGCTAAATCATTAATATCTTTTTGAGAAGTTAAACTCAATAATGCTCTAGCATGTCCCATTGATATTTTTTGTTCTATTACAAGTTCTTGTACTTCAGGTGGCAAGTTCAATAGTCTTAATAAATTAGTAATAGAGGCACGCGACTTACCTAATTTCTCGGCTGCCTGTTCTTGAGTTAGATTTAATGTTTTAATATAAGAGTTTATTCCCTGTGCTTCTTCAATCGCATTTAAGTCTTCTCTTTGCAGATTTTCAATAATCGCTATTTCCATCATCGAATGATCTGTTAAATCACGAATAATAGCTGGAATTTCTTTTAAATTAGCTAATTGCGATGCTCTAAAACGACGCTCTCCAGAAACAATTTGAAATTTTTTGCCGTTTGAACGCACAATGATTGGCTGTATAACCCCATCTTGTTTAATTGATTGAGATAATTCATTTAAGGCTTTGTCGTCAAATATTTTTCGTGGTTGATATGGATTTGCTTGTATTTGATCAATTTTTATTTCTAAAATATTAGCATTCGAGCTATCTTCTTTTTGAATGATCTCTTTAATGGTTTTTGGTTCATCAAATAATGCATCTAATCCCTTCCCGAGGCCTCTTCGTTTGGGGTCTGCCATTAATTATCTACCTCAATTTCGAATTCAATCACCGTATAAAAATGTCCCGGCTCATGACGCTTCTTTACGTTTGGAGTTCCTACAAAAGAACTAGAAACATGGCCACCAGAATATTTAAGAAATTCATTAACTTTCTTTTGGTGCTCGTGATAATCACCGGCGGTATGAATAAATTCTACTTGATTAATTGTCTTCTTTTTTGTCATTTTTTAAAATTTCCTTAATTAATTTATTATAAGCTCTTGCTCCAGACGATAGGGGCGCAAAATCTTGAATTGCTTTGCCAAAACTTGGGGCTTCACTGATTCGAACATTACGAGGGATTGTAATGCTGTAAACTTTATCAGCAAAATGTTTTCTAACTTCTGAAGTAACTTGTTTTGAGAGTTTAGTTCTTGAAGTCATCGTCATTAAAACACCTTCAATTTCTAATTTATCATTTCCATGCTCTTTTACTAAATCGATTGTTTCACTTAATTGAGCTAGCCCTTCTAAAGCAAAATACTCAGCCTGTACCGGAATCAATATCGAGTCTGCAGCTGTTAAGGAATTAAGCGATAGTAATCCTAATGCCGGAGGATTATCAATAATTACGTAATCATAATTTTTTTTCACTTTATCTAATTTATTTTTCAAAACTGTTTGTTTGTTTTTGTTTTGAGATATTTTAATTTCAGCTCCAGCTAAAGCCGTAGATGAAGGAACAATATCGTATAAATCAGTTTCTAAAATGGCTGATTTCATCGATGAACCGCCTACTAAAACATCATAAGTATCTTTTTTTATATTTTCTTCATCAATACCAGATCCAGATGTTGCATTAGCCTGAGGGTCTAAATCAACTAAAAGTATTTTTTTACCATTTTTTGATAAGCCAGCGGCAATGTTTAATGCGGAAGTTGTTTTGCCAACTCCGCCCTTTTGGTTTGCAAGTGCAATTACTTTTGTCATATATTTTTATTTTATAGGGTTTTTTGAAGGTGTACCAGCCTGCCTTGGATATTTTTTGGGTGTTTGTTTTATTTTCTTAATTTCTATTAATGTTCTCGGATTCCCATTTGGCAAATTAAATTCAAAAAGCGAGCCAATTTCTCCTCCTAAAATTTTGATTGCGTTCTTAGCATCATTTAATTCTTGAACATAGGAAGCTGACTTAAACAATATTATCGTTCCATTTACTTTAGCTAAAGGCATTAAATATTCCAATAGTGTTGCAGTATTGCTAACCGCACGCGCAGTAACAAAATCAAAACTTTCTCTATAATTTAAATTATTTCCAATATCTTCTGCTCGATAATGCTCAGTTTTTACATTTTTTAAATTTAATTTTTCAATTAATTCATTGAGAAAATTTAATCTTTTTTTTAATGAATCAATAAGTGTTACTTCAAGTTTTGGATTAACAATACTTAAAACCATACCTGGGAAGCCCGCTCCCGTACCAACATCTGCAATACTTATTTTTTCATCTAATTTTGGAAAATAAATTAGAGGGGTTATAGAATCATAAAAATGTTTTATCCATACATCTAATTCTTCAATTATGGTAGTTAAATTTAAACTTTTATTAGTATTTATTAAATCTTGAAAATAGATATCAAGCTGCTTAATTTTTAAGGCAGATAATTTTATACCTTGATCTTCTAATGCTGAAATTACTTCATTTTTATCCACGTTTTTTTCTCTTTATACTTTCTGAAATTGATTCCTTATATTCTTTTTGTTGAATTCCATATAAATCAAATGCAAAAATTACAATAGTTTTTAAAATAGCATAAGTAGGAACCACTAAAATCATTCCTAAAATTCCCCAAATATTACCTGCTGAAAGCAATAACACCAATATTGTCAATGGATGAATTCGTAAATTTCTGCCAATAATGTTTGGATACAATAAATTTCCATCGATTTGCGACACAATTATAACGACTATAACAACAGCTATTGCTTGCTCTGGGCGAATCGTAAGAGCAATTATTATTGATGGAATAATTCCAATAAATTGACCGACATAGGGAATTAAATTCACAATACCTGCAAATAATGCAAGCAATATGGCAAATGGTTGATGAATAATTAAATATCCAATTGCAATTGATATGCCAACAAATAAGGCTTCAACAAATTGTCCACTAATATAATTACTGATCGTGCTATTCATTTTTGTAGCTAAATCATCAACTTGTTTTCCGTATTTCAAAAAAAAATGTTTCGAAATAAATGGGATGAATTTATGGCTGTCCATCAAAAAATAAAAAAGCATAATAAGGATCGTAATTGTATTAATAAAAATACCCGTGGTAAATTGAAAAATATTAGTTACATTATTTAAGAATGTTTGTAAATTTACAGAAAATTTATCAGTAATTTGTTTTTCAATATCGTTAATTGAAATTTTAAAATTTGATTTTTTAAGCCATTCCGAATTTAAAATATCAGACATATACTTTTTAATTTCGTCAGCCCAATTAGGAACATCTTTAATCATTGAAGTAATTTGATTAAATAATTGAGGTACCGTTAGAATTATTAAACTTATAATAACCAACAAAAATAAAAGATAAACAACTATTACAGATAAATTGTGTTTTAATTTAAATTTATTTTCCAATAACTTAGTAATTGGATGCAATAAATAAAATAAAAAGCTAGCTATAATAATCGGTGTAAAAACTGTTTTAAAAAAAATAGAAAGTGGTTGTAACAGAAAATTTAATTTACTTAAAATAATTATTAAAACACCAATTGCTAGTATTTCTAATGTCCAATATAAAATATCATTCTTTTTTAAAAAATTCATAATTAATTACTATTATATAAGTTGTTTTGTTTTTTACTTGCTTAATTTCTTAAAATCACGTAAAATATTAACTTGTATTTGAATATTCAAAAAAGGAAACTAAAACTATGGCAGGAACTAAAAATCAAACTGGAAAACGAGTTTATAATTCTCTAGGCAGAAGTACTCGTCCAGTTTCACACAGTAATCAAAAAGTTCAACAACAAAAACGTACTGCTCAATTACAACAATGGGCAAAAGGAACTGAAGGCGTTGAACTTCCAAAAGCAATTAAAATTAATGCTTAAATAAAAAGCAGTAACTGACGAGTTACTGCTTTTTATTTATGATATGGAGTGTGATTATTAATCATAAAAGAACGATATATTTGTTCGCTAACCACCACTCGAGCCAATTGATGAGGTAAGGTAATCTTGCCTAATGAAAATTGATAATCTGCCCTGTTTTTTACGTCGTTACTTAAGCCTAATGAACCACCAATAATAAAATCAATTGTTGAAAAACCATTAAATGCCAATTTCGACATTTTTTCAGCCAGTAATTCGGAACTAATAATGTTTCCTTCAATAGTCATAGCAATTACATAATCTTTAGGATTAACTTTAGACAAAATTAAGTCGCCTTCTTTTTTTAGAATATTTAATTGATCATTTTCGTTATCATTTTCGGGCGTTGGTAGGTCTTTTAATTCTATAATATTAAAATCAGAAAAACGAGATAATCTTTTTGTATATTCTACTATTGCATCAGTAAAATATTTTTCTTTAATTTTTCCTACAACAATTAAATTTATTTTTAACATTATTTATTATTTTAATTCTTGGGTTAGTTTAATAGATGCAGTTTTCTGAGTTTCGCCACGATAATATGTTAATTTCACCGTGTCATTCATTTTATGTTTATATAAAGCATCTTTTAATTCAGCGCTTGTTTTAACTTTTTTGCCATCAATTCCAACGATTACATCATATTTTTTCAAACCAGCTTTTTTAGCTGGTGAATCATCATTTGAAAATGCAGCCACAACAATTCCACTTTTAATATCGGTAGGAATTTTTAAAGTTTTTTCTCTATCTTCATCATCAACATCTGACAAATCAATAATTGATACTCCCAACGCTGGGCGTATAACTTTCCCGTCTTTAACTAATTTATTAATAATATTTACAACTGTATCTGAAGGAATTGCAAAACCCATGCCTTCTACTGATACGCCACTTTCAGTTTGTGTTAGTTTTTGTGATGTGATTCCAATTACTTGGCCGTTCATGTTGACAAGTGCACCACCAGAATTGCCTGGATTAATAGCAGCATCAGTTTGAATAGCTATGGCTTGTCCATAATTAGTACCGTCTTCTCCAATGTTACTTACTAAACGATTATTGGCTGACACAATCCCTTCAGTTAGCGTAGAAGAGAACTCATCCCCTAATGGTGAGCCAATTGCAACTACTTGTTGCCCAACTTGAATTTGAGAAGATTTACCAAATTCAGCTACTGACTTAACATTTTTACTATCAATTTTAATAACTGCTAAATCAGTCATTGCATCTTTTCCAACTAATTTGGCATCTATTTTCTTACCATCAAACAAAACTACTTGTAATTTATTAGCACCATCAACAACGTGATTATTTGTAACTATATATGCATTTCCATCTTCGCTTTTATAAATAACGCCTGAGCCTGAGCCTACTTCTTCATATTCTTCTTCAGTACTTGATGAAGAAGAATCACTCTTTTCTTTGCTTGATTCGCTTTTAGATGAAGAACCTGATTCGTCTTTACCTTGACCACCAAATTGGTCCCAAAAATCATTTAAATCACTGTCGCTATCCGATTTTGATGATTTAACTTGTTCATTAATTACTGATACAACTGATTCTTTTAAAGCATTATAAACTTTGGTTGAAGAACTTTGTCCTTTGATTGTAACTGGGCTAATTTTAGAATTGGAACTGCTTTGATTATTATTTAACTGCGATATATTTTGTGTTAATCCACCGTTTTCTTTTAAATATAGATATCCACTGCCTGTAGCTACACTTGCGCCGATTAGGCTAGATGCCAAAATAATTCCAATTGTTTTTCCTTTTTTCAAAATAAGCTACCTCGCTTTAATTATTATTATTATTTATTATATTATTGTTTTACAATCGGTAATTCAATGAACATTGTTGTTCCCTTACCTTCAGAAGATTCTGCCCATATAGTGCCATTTAGGGCTTCAACAACTTCTTTAGAAATTGCCAATCCCAAGCCAGAACCACCTTGTTTTCTAGCTCTCGCCTTATCTACACGATAAAAGCGATTAAAAATATTTTTAATATCTTTTTTAGGTATGCCCAAGCCTTTATCGATGATAGAAATACGTACTTTATCATCAATTTTTTTAATATCAACAGTAATTGCACTTCCATTTGGCGAATATTTAATCGCGTTATTAATTATATTATCCATAACTTGCATAAATCGGTCTGGATCTATATCGACAAAAATATTACTTATTTTATATTTCTTCACAAAATTATATTTCTTATCGTGTTCCGCATTCCCTTGTTCGACAATAATATCAAACCTATTTAAAATATGATCGATATAGCGCGAAATATTAATAAACTCTTTCTCTAGTTTAAGCGTTTTTTGATCAATACGCGACAATTCCAAAAGATCATTAATCATTCTTATCATTCTTTGCGTTTCATTATGAGCAACATTTAAAAACTGCCTAACAATTTTTACTGGTGGCATTTTCCCATCTTGAAGGGTTTCAATATATGAATTAACTGATGTTAATGGAGTTCTTAATTCATGGCTAACATTAGAAACGAAGTTTTTTTGTTCTAATTCCAATTTAGTCTCTAAAGTAACGTCTCGAATAACTAAAACCGCTCCTGTAATAAAGCCTGATTTTCTTCGAATTAAACTACTTGTAACCTTTAAGACTAAATTTTGATTCTCAATATTTTTTAAGATGATTCCCTTCGGTTTTTCTAGCAACTCCCTAAAAGAAATTTTATTATCTTCTAATTTCAATATATCTTGAATTTGTTTATCAACAATATCATCCTCTATTAAATTCAATAACTCTCCAGCTGTTATATTCACAACTAAAACTTTCCCGTTTCTATCCACGGAAATAACACCGTCAGTCATATTGCTTAAAAGTGAATCTAATCGATCTCTTTCAAATTGAGAATTAGATTTTTCTTGCATTAACGAAACAGACAATTCATTAATGTTTTTTGCTAAATTGCCAATTTCATCATTAGAATTAATACTATTCAAAACTTGATAATGTCCGTTAATTAGTTGCTTAGTTTGATTAGAAATATTTTCGATTGGGTTGCTAAACCAGCGAGAAATCATAAAACTAACGCCGGCGGCCGCTAATATGGGAATCAACATAGAACCAATAAAAAGTTTGGTAATGTTTGAAATATTTTCATAAGTAGCACTCATATCTGCAACATATAAAATTATTCCAATAATCTTGTCGTTTTCCTTTAATCTAGCAGTAGAAATAAAATATGGATTACCATTAACTTTTAATTGCATTTCTTCTTTAAATTTTTTATTAGAAATGGCTTTGGAAATATTTTTTATAATATTTTTGGTTTTTAAAACGGAAGTATACTTTAAGGTAACATTTTGCTTCATATTGATTGAATTTGCACCACGTATAATTCCCCTACCATCAATAACAATTATTGAGTCATTGCTTCCAATTCCTGTAACCGTTGACAAGGTTGAATTGACTTCAGAATTTCCAGATTTTTCGTTTGGATTTATAAGATTAGCTAATAATTGTTTTCTGGTGTCCTCAGAAACAAATGCTTGCTCTTTAACAGAATCAATCATTTGATTTTGAAGTTGTCCTATAAAAATAATTCCAAAAATTCCAATAGTTGTTAAAGTAACTAACGTAAAAATTAATGCAATTTTAATGTGCACTAAATTAACAAAAATTTTAATTTTAGCAAATAACTCTTTCATTTATAAATTATTAGTAATTTTTTTTACAAAATAACCAACTCCACGTTTAGTCATAACAATTTGAGGATGCGCGGAATCTTCTTCAATTTTTTCTCGTAAACGTCTAACAGTAACATCAACGGTTCTTACGTCACCATAATAATCAAATCCCCATATTTCATTTAATAAGGAATCACGAGTCATTACTTGACCACTATGCTTAACTAAATAAAGCAATAATTCAAATTCTCTATGGGTTAAATCTATTTCTTCCCCATCACGACTAACGGAATAGGAATTTGGATTTATAACTAAATCTTGAATTATAATTTCACTTTGGTTGCCGGCGGAATTGTTATTGATAATATCGTTTAAATTATTTCCAATATTTCGCAATCTAGCCTTAACTCGAGACATTAATTCTCTATTAGAAAATGGCTTTGTTACATAATCATCAGCCCCTAATTCTAATCCTAGAACCTTATCGATTTCATCGTCTCTAGCAGTAACCATTATTACAGGCAAATTAGAAGTTTGACGTATTTCACGCAAAACTTCAAACCCGTCTAATTCTGGTAACATTTGATCCAACAAAATTAAATCTGGTTTTTCGCTTTGAAATGTTTCTAAGGCTTCTTTTCCATCAGTTGCAACAACAACTTCGTATCCTTCTTTTTCTAAATTATATTTGATAACTTCTGAAATTGATTTTTCATCATCAACAACTAAAATCTTTGTCATACATTTAATTATAACAATCTCATTAAGTAAACACTTGCATAAATGCCTTTACGGTGTTAACATATTTAGGTAATATGTCTGGATGAGTAGCTCAGTTGGTAGAGCAACGGACTCTTAATCCGTGGGTCCAGGGTTCGAGCCCCTGCTTATCCATAAATAACATTGCTGATAATAAATCAGAGAAAAAACACCTTAATTGGTGTTTTTAATTTAACTAAATTTGTTTAATTGAATTTTATCAATTCTTATTTCTTAGCAAAATAAAATAATAGTAATGCAATTAATAATAAAATAAAACTTTCAATAAGGGTAAGATTAATTCCCAAATAGTTACTAAAGAAACTAATAGCAAGTATCAATATTGCTAAAATAGTAAAAATAATTTTTTTAAACATATACAAATATTCCTCATTTTTCTAATTTTTTTACAAATCGTTTTTTATCTAATGCAACTATAAATAATTTTTTCGTACCCCAATTAATAATATAGATTGAAATCATAAAAATAATTAAAGATAAGCCAATCGATATATATGGACTTAAGTATCCTGAAGATGCAAAAAGCAATAAAATAAATATTCCACTATCCATAAATTGACTTGCAAGAGTTGCTAATTTCCACAAACCATTCTGATCAACATTTTGAATTAATTTAATGTTTCTTTGCTGGACAGCTGGATAAGCTAACGATGGATAAAGTAAGAATCTTGGATAGATGATTGCCATAATTACACTTACTGAGGTTATAACTGATATATATATAAAATTATGAATAGAGATAACTATAATTATATATTTCAAAATTGTACTAGGAAGAACATATAGACGTAATATATCTAATTTAGTTTTAGCCACTTCTGTTAACGGTCTATCTGCCAAAATATACAATTCCGTAATTCGTCCATTAGAATCGAAAGAAAATATTTCTGGAAAATTGCTTACGTAAGTGGCCATTGCTTCTTTTATGTGCAATGATAACTGCAAAATTAAAGTCCACCTAATATAATTATTAGCATAAAAACTAGTATTCAAACCAATTAAGATTCCAAATTGAGCCCACATTGATATGCTGCCCAACAAGAGGGGTATGCCAAAATTACTCGTTGGAATACGACTACCGATTTTCATAAGACTAATAAACAAAGATGATTTATTGCATATTTTTTTATTTTAGGAAGAGTATTATCGTTATATAAATCAAACGTATCGTATTTTGCTATCGGTAGCGTAATTAAAGCCAAAAAAATACTAATTAACATTAGAATCAATAAAAAAATAATTAAGCCAAAACCGTTGAATTTAATTGAATTACTAACTAAATTTCCAATAAAAGTATTAGGTCCAAAAAAATCTTTTAATACCATTGTTATGAAATTATGAAAACTATCAACCATTTGATTCCAAATATTAGAACCATTATTTTGCTTAATATTAATAGCAATTTCATTACCTTTATTTCCTAATATAGAACCTATTTTAAAAAAAATAAAAT
>JAITDY010000013.1 GCA_031282325.1 Lactobacillaceae bacterium
CCTACACGACGCTCTTCCGATCTCACTTAAAAATAAAAAACAAAATTATACTGAAATATTCGCTCATCGCGGATTTAAAGCAGTAGCTCCTGAAAACACGATGCCTGCTTTTCAAAAAGCAATTGAAGCTGGTGCCGATGGGATTGAAATAGACTTACATTTTTCTAGGGATAATGAATTGATTATTATTCATGATGAATTTGTAGATAGAACTACAAATGCAACCGGATTAGTCAAAAATTATACATTAAAGGAATTAAAAAAATTAGATGCCGGTTCTTGGTTTTCACCTGAATTTAAAAATACACGGATTCCAACTTTTAAGGAATTATTAGCTTATTTGTCGTCAATTAAATATAAAGGGCAGTTGTTAATTGAAATTAAGACTGATCACATTAAATATCAGGGAATCGAAGAAGCAATATTAAAAACAATTAGTGAGTATCGTCCACATACTTTTTCAATTATTTATCAAAGTTTTAATCCGCAATCAATTCAAATCGTTAAAAAACTGAAGCCAGATGCTAGAACAGCTATTTTAACTTATACAATTAGCCCATTTAATTGGTATCAATATTTTAGACATAATATCGAAGCAATTCATCCAGATAAGAGAATTCTTTTTAATAGAGCATTCTTTTTTAATGAATCGAAAGCTAATATTAAACCTTGGGTAGTTAATTCTAAAATTGAGTTAACTAAGATTTTTAAACGTGGCTTAAGGGGCGTAATTACAAATGATGTTGCAAAAGCCGTAGAAATTCGTAATGAGATTCAAAATGGATAAAATAATTGTTATCGTAGGACCGACTGCTACTGGAAAAACAAAATTAGGAATAGAACTAGCCAAAGAGTTTAATGGCGAAATTATCAATGCTGATGCATATCAAGTCTACAAACATTTAGATATCGCCACAGCAAAACCAACACTAGAAGAACAAGCAACCGCAAAACATCATTTAATTGATATTAAAGAGATAAACGAAAGATATTCAGCCTATGAGTTTATGAATGATGCTAGAAATAAAATTAGTGAAATTTCTAAAGAAAATAAACTGCCCATTATTGTAGGTGGATCGGGCTTTTTTTTACAAAGCATGTTAGGTGATCGTGTTTTAGCTAAAAATAATGAAGAGGTTCCTAAAAAAGCAAATGTTCAATATAGAAAGTTTAATGCACTGATTATTGGATTGAATTTTAGTAAACGAGAAGGACTATATACTCAAATTAATAGTCGAGTAGACGAGATGATTGAAAAGGGTTTAGAAAACGAGGTTAATTTTCTATACGATCAAACGCAATTAGAAGTACAATCTGCACATGCGATCGGGTATTCTCAATTTAAAGATTATTTTAATAACCAAAAAGATTTAAAAAATGTTTTGGAATTAATAAAACGAGATTCTAGGCATTACGCTAAAAGACAAATAACTTTTTTTAAAAATCAATTTTCTGATATCCATTGGTTTAACGTAGAAGACAATAATTATTTAGAAATAAAACAGTTAGTTAAAAAATTTATTTCGGTATAGACCACAGACAATAAACCGTTATTTTGCACGATTATTTTGAATAAAAACATTATAAAATTTATTATAGTAATTAGTATAATAAATTAAATTAATAGATTGAAAGAAGGCATAATGGTCGAGCAAACTAAAGAATCAATTATTAAAGACGTTAAAGAGAATAATATTGAGTTTATTCGCGTTACGTTTACCGACGTATTTGGAGTAATTAAAAACGTTGAGGTAACGAATAGCCAATTAGAAAAATTATTAAATAATAACTTGTTGTTTGATGGTTCTTCAATTGATGGCTTTGTGAGAATTGAAGAATCTGATATGTATTTATATCCAGATTTAAATACATATAAGGTATTGCCAGAAAGTATGACAGGAAAACAGCAGGGTCGTGTGGCAATGATAATTGCTGATATTTATACGGCCGACCGAAAACCTTTTGAAGGTGATCCAAGATACCGATTACGTTTATCCTTAGAAAAAATGAAGGAAAATGGTTTTGATTCATTTAATATCGGTACTGAGCCAGAATTTTTCTTATTTAAATTAGATGAAAATAAAAAACCGACTTTGGAATTAAATGATAACGGTGGTTATTTTGATTTAGCCCCACTAGATTTAGGTGAAAACGTTCGCCGTGAAATTGTGCTTACTTTAGAAAAAATGGGATTCGAAGTTGAAGCAGCGCACCACGAAGTAGCGCCCGGACAGCATGAGGTTGATTTTAAGTATGCAAACGCTTTGAGAGCAGCTGACAATATTCAATTATTTAAATTAATTGTTAAAACGATTGCAACTAAAAATGGTTACTATGCAACGTTTATGCCAAAACCAATTGCAGGTATCAATGGTAATGGAATGCATACTAATATGAGTTTATTCAAAGATGGAGAAAATCTTTTTAACGATCCAAATGATGAATTAGGTTTGAGTCAACAGGCTTATTATTTTTTGAGTGGTTTATTAGATCATGCTGAGAACTTCACTTCTTTAACTAATCCAACGGTAAATTCGTATAAGCGTTTAACACCTGTTTATGAAGCGCCAGTCTATATTGCTTGGTCTGCTTCTAATCGTTCACCGATGATTCGTATTCCAGCGTCACGCGGAAAGTCTACTCGATTAGAATTGCGTATGGTAGATCCTACGGCAAACCCATATTTAGCATTTGCAGCAATATTGGCATCCGGATTGGATGGAATTAAAAATCAATTAACACCAGAACATTCAATTGATCAAAATATTTTTCTAATGGATGAAGAACAACGCTTAAAAGCTGGTATTAAAAATTTGCCTGAAACTTTATTAGAAGCAATTAAAAATTTGAAAAAAGATGATATCGTTATAAACGCTATTGGAAAACGAATCGCTGATACTTTTGTCGAGGCCAAAACAGCTGAATATGCTGCTTTTAGACAGTCAGTTTCTCAATGGGAAATTGAACGTTATTTAGAACTATTTTAAAAAATGATTAAAAATATAAATGTTTAATTAATATCCAACTATGGATATTTTTTATTGTCAAAATATAAATATGCAAAAACCATATTTAAAAACTTTAAAAGAAAGCCATAATTTAAAAAACAAAATTCAAAATAAAATAGATTATTTAAATGAAATTAGTAAAAATGTTAAAAATAAAAATTATTTAAAACTTTATGAAATGTTGGACACGGCCAGATACAATAAAGTAATTCGCCATAGATATGCTGATAGCAATGCATATATGAGCAATTTAACCCAAGGTATTCAAGGAGAAATAGCACAAGTGCTTATGCCTAAATTATTTGAATATTTACAAAAGCAATTTCCTTTTTTTAATTATAAGGAAACTAGTTTAGGTGTTTATGATGTAATTTTCGGTCAATGGCCATCTGCTAGGGTAATTGGTTTTTTAGACGTAATTAAAGTTGAGTTTATTTTTGATGAGCTTGCGATGAAAAAATTAGAAAGTGCATTTCTTGACGAAACCAGAGAAGTTAATCAAGTTCAAATTGATGAATTAAAAAAAATCAATCATACTTTGTCAAGTCGAACTGATAGTGTATCTAGTGAAGATTTTAAGAGTAATGAAGATCAAGTACTAATATTGGAAAAAGAAAACGCTTTGATTAAATTAGAAAAAAATTCAATTTTGGAATATTTTGATAATTACGAAAATTTCATCGATGCAATCATAAAACTGTACGAAAATTATATAATTTCTTTAGAACAAGAAACCAATGATAACAAATGATATAAACAATTTTAAAAATTTTAAGGATGATATTGAAAAAATAACTGAGTATCAAAAACTTATTGAAATTTTTTTAACGACTAAAGATATTAAAAAATTAATTCAAACAGCCCGCCTTTTAATTGAAAATAAAAATAAATTAAAGACAATTTCCGTAAATTTAGATCTAAGCAGTTTAAGTTGGATGAATCATTTAATTCAAAGAATTTTTGAAATTAAGAAAATTGGAAAAATATCTATAATTGATAACTCAATTAGATTTGATTTGTTAAATAATTTTGAATTTAATTT
>JAITDY010000060.1 GCA_031282325.1 Lactobacillaceae bacterium
AAATTTTCATTATTAATATTCAATTCTGATAAGCTCATTGGGATCTCTAAACTCTTAAAGAATGAATAAGTTTCATCAATGGCCTTTTGAGCAATTTTTAAATCATCTTCTCCAACAATTCCCCATACATTTTTTCCATATTGAGCAATTTTTTTAGTAACGTCTAATCTAGAATTTAAAATATACTGCAACCATCTTGGTGTGATTATACCTAGGCCAACTCCATGTGTAATATCATAATAAGCACTAAGCTCGTGTTCTATTGGATGAACAGTCCAACCACCTATTTTTCCAGTACTTTCTAAACCATTTAATGCAATTGAGGAAGCCCATAATAAATTAGCCCTAGCATCATAATTAATAGGTTCTTTTAAAGCAATTGGAGTATTTTTAATAACTGTTTTTAAAATTCCTTCTGATATTGCATCTTGTAAATCCGTTGCTAAAGTACTATTGAAATATTGTTCAAAAATATGACTCATTATATCAATAGAACCGGCAGCAGTTTGATATTTAGAAACACTAAAAGTATTAGTGGGATCCAAAAAACTAATCTTTGGAATTAAATTGAGTCCATGTGCACCTAGTTTTTCTTTGGTTTCGCTATTAGAAATAACAGCATTGCGATTCATTTCTGTACCAGTAGCAGCAATCGTTAATACATCTACAATTGGTAAGGCTAGATTAATTTTAGAAGAGTCTAAAACTAAATCCCATGCATCACCATCGTAATAATAACCAGCAGCAATTATCTTAGCAGCATCGATTACTGAACCACCTCCAACAGCTAAAATAACCTTTACATTATTTTCTTTGGCTATTTGAATTCCTTTTCTAACAGATTCAATTTTCGGATTTGGTTCAATACCGGACAATTCTGAGACTTCAAAATCAATAAGCTGTTTTAAGACTTCATCATACAGTCCATTAGTCTTAATTGATCCACCACCATAAACAAAAAGTATTTTCTGCCCAAATTGCTTTAAAGCCTCAGGCAATTCATTCAGGCGATTTTTTCCAAAACGAATATCAGTAGGTACATAATAACGAAAATTTTCCAAATTTATTTTCTCCCTTTCATTTAAAAAATTTATTAATGAAATGCTCTTTCAACTTTAAAAATATCTTTCACATTTTTCACATTATCGATTAATCTTTCAAGCTGTCCTTTATTTTTAACGCCAACTGTTAAATTAATAACTGCTACGTCTTCTTTTTCAACCCTGCCATTTATTGAATTAATGTAATGTGTATTAGCATTAGCTGAACGCACAATATCGTTTAATAATCCATCACGGTTGTTACCATACACAATAATATCTGCATCGTGATTAGGCCTGTTTCCTTCTGGATTATTCCATTCAACAGCAATTACTCTTTCTCCACTAGTTAATGCTACTTGCATATTTCGGCAATTCATTCTATGAACCGACACACCTCGCCCTTTAGTAATATAACCTGCAATTTCATCTCCGGGTACTGGAGTACAACATCTACCTAAATGAATTAAGAGAGAATCAATACCAGCAATCGTAATATCTTCATTATTAACATTATTTTTTGTTTTCCCCTTGCTTGTTAATTCTTCAGAAACATTTTTATCACCTGAAAAAAGGGCTTCCTGTTCTTCTTTAACTTTTTGCTGCTCTATTTGTTCACGTAATTCTTCAGTTAATTTATTAGCAACCCTTTGTGGGGCTAAATCTCCATAGCCCACTGAAGCAAGTAAATCATCTCCACTAGTCATATGGAAGTCTTCAGCTAATTTATTTAGGTGTTCATCGTCAAATAGCTTTGGATCTGTTGGCAACTTGTTATCAAAAATATATTTTTGAATCATTTGTTTGCCAGCTTCTATATTTTCGCTACGATCCTGTTGTCTAAAATAAGCTCTAATTTTATTTTTAGCTCGACGGCTAACAACTAAATTCAACCAATCACGACTGGCTTTAGCATTTGTAGAAGTTGTAATTTCAACAATATCACCTGTATGAATTTTATGATCAAGTGGAACAATCCTACCATTAATTTTAGAACCAACCGTGTGTAAACCAACATCAGTATGCACTGCAAAAGCCATATCTAACGGTCCTGAACCTTCAGGCAATTCAAAAACATCGCCTTTTGGTGTAAAGGCATAAACACGGTCTGAAAACAGATCTCCCTTAACTGATTCAACAAAAGTTTCGGCATCATTATTTTCATCTTGTAACTCTAAAATACTTTGAATAACATTTAAATGACGTTGATCATCTGTATTAACATTTGCTTTTTCAATAGAACTTTTATTTTTTTTATAAGCCCAATGTGCAGCAACTCCAAATTCGGCCACTTCATGCATTTCAAAAGTCCTAATTTGAACTTCTAAAGGACGCCCATTTGGTCCAATAACAGTTGTATGCAATGATTGATAACCATTAGGCTTGGGCAATGCAATATAATCTTTAAACCTACCGGGCATTGGTTTCCATTTAGCGTGAATTGAACCAAGCACTGCATAGGTTTCAGCTACAGTATCAACTAGAATTCGAATTGCTAACAAGTCATAAATTTCATTAAATTGCTTGTTTTTATCGTTCATTTTGCGATAAATCGAATATAAATGCTTTGGCCTACCAACAACTTCTACATGTTTAATATTTAAAACTTTAATTGATTCATTAATTTCTTCGATAGCTTGTTTAATATCATTAATTCGTTCTGCTCTTTTAGAATTCATTAATTCTGCAATTTGTTTATAAGCTTGCGGATTTATATATCTTAGTGATAAATCTTCCAATTCCCATTTAATTGTTGCTAATCCAAGTCTGTGAGCAAGAGGAGCATATATCTCTAAAGTTTCATTTGCAATTCTTTTTTGTTTCTCTTCGCGATGAACACTAAGTGTTCTCATGTTATGTAAACGATCAGCTAATTTAACAATAATCACGCGAACATCTTTAGACATTGCTAGTAAAAGTTTTTGATGATTTTCTGCTAATTGATTTTCTTCAGTATTATAGGAAATTTTATTTAATTTCGTTACCCCGTCGACAATAGTTGAAACATCTTCTCCGAATAGATCTCTAATTTGTTCGCTATTTTCTTGAGTATCTTCAATTACATCATGTAAAAAACCAGACACCAAAGTATCGGCATCCATTTTCAAAGTAGCCAAGATACTTACTACCTGTATTGGATGCATAATATACTCTTCACCAGATTTACGCATTTGTCCTGAATGTAATTTTTTAGCTAATTCATAAGCAGAATCAACTTTTTTGATTTCATCATTTGACAGGTATTGGGAATAAATTTTTTCAACTTCTTCAAAGCTTTTATTCTGAATCTTAGCCATTATCTATATCCTTAATTCCACCATCAACCGGAATTTGAGAATCAATTATTTGATCATCAAAATCGTCATTTTTTCCTTGCAAGGCCATAAAAGAAACAATCAAATAAAACAAAATAAAATAAACTGAATAAGTTTTCGGAAAAACGACAAATCCAATTATCGGAAAAAAGAAAATACTAATTAAATAAATAACAGGAAGAATAAAAATGGTATATATTTTCAATCCATTTTTCCTAATAAAATACCCAATATATATCGATAATATTCCCAAAATAATAAATAAATATAAGACTCTGTATAAATTAATAAATTTTAATATTTTTAGTAAAATTGGCAATATAAATGTAAATAATATAGATAATAATATTACATAACTGTATTTGTTTTTTATTTTTTTCATTAAAATAATATTAACTCATTTCATAGACAAAACTAAGTACACTTAAAAAATATAAGGGGGCTGTTTCCGCCCTTAAAATACGTGGTCCTAGCCCAACAGCCGTAAAATCATTATCTTTTAAATAATCTATTTCAGATTGATCAATTCCACCTTCTGGTCCAAATACAGCTACCACATTTTGATTTTTTTTGTTTAATTGAATGGCCAAATTTGTTTTTTCTTCATTTTTTGCACTTTCTTCATATGCAATAATTTTCGTTTCATAATTTAAGAAATTAATTTTATTCATTGAATCAACGTATTTAATGTCTGGAATTATTAATCTTTTTGATTGTTCAGCAGCGGCTTTTACAATTTTTTTAAATCGCTCTATTTTTTTATCATCTTTTAACTTAACAACCGAATTTCTAAAGTTCGTCAAAATAATGTTGGTTACACCCATTTCAGTTGCTTTTTGTAAAAACCAATCAGTTTTATCATTTTTTAAAAAAGGAACAATCAAAGTAATTTGTACCGGCAATTCTGATGATTTATCACTTTTATTTATTATTTTAAAATCAATTACTTCATTAGTAACATTAATAACTTCAGCTAAATAAACTTTCCCATTAACCACTAAATCAATTTGTTGATTTAAACGGATTCTTAAAACATTTTTTAAATGGTGAAAAGTATCTTCATTATTTTCTTTTGTAATTATTTGATTAGATAAAAATTCACTAAAATTGCTTAAAAAAAATCTTTGTACCATTTATTTTTTCCTTATAGATACTGCTACCCATTCATCTTCGTTATAAATTTTCAATATTGATAAATTATTATCATTAATTAAATTTTGAATTTCTTCTAGTTGTCCATTTAAAATACCAGAAATAATCAAAATAGAATGTTCGTCCATTAAGGCACTAATTTTCGGTAAAAGCAATCGATGTATCGGTAATAATAAATTTCCTAAAATAATATCAAAAATTTTATTTTTTACATTGCTCAACAAATCGCTAATAATAAAATCTATATTTTGAATATTGTTTTCTTTTGCGTTACTTTTAGCAATTTTTATAGAGTTTTCATCGATATCAGTTGCAATAACATTTTGTGCTCCAAGTAATGAAGCGGAAATAGCTAATACCCCACTTCCGGTTCCAATATCTAATACTTTTTTATTCTTTACATTTTGATCATTTAGAGCTGTAGCTGATAAACGAGTTGATTGGTGGGTTCCGCTACCAAAAGACATTCCGGGATCCATTTTGATTATATTTTCATGATTCAATACTGATTGATTAGCTGAATCTTGTTCCCATGTTGGAACAATTACAATATCTTTAGATAGTTCTAAAGTGTGAAAAAAAGGCTTCCAATTTTCTCCCCAATTTATATCAGTAATTTGTTTTATTTCTAATTCAAAATTTATTTCAGATTTAATTAATTCAATTTTCAATTTCTCTAAAACATCTAATTGATTCCGTTGTAAATAAAAAATAAGAGAAGTTTTATTTGGCAAAACTCCTTTTTTGTTCCAATCTACCATTACAGAATCATCATGCTTCACAAAATCATTTTTATTTTCCGGAGATTCAATTTGTAAACTATTAATATTAAAATTAAAATCTAAAATTGTAGATATCGTTTCAATGTTATTGTAGTCAACTAAAATCGAAACTTGTAAATATTCCATTAATCCTTTTTAAATTCCCCGCTTAATACAATTTTTCCAATTACTTTTTGACTACCAATCATTACTAGAGATTTCTGTAAATTATTGACATTTATACCACTTAAATTAGTAGTTACAACTGGACTAATAATTCCAGCATCCAGCAATAATGCTATATCACGTAAATATTTTCCCTGAGTTTCCTTTTTAAAATTCATTAATGCTTTTGTAAAAACAAATTCTTGTTTATAGGTTGCACTTAATTCTTTTAGCTTAGTTAGATCAATCTTTTGAGAACTGTCAACAATACTTACTACAGTTCCAAAAGCCTGTAAATGTTCACTTATTAAATCAATATAAACAATTGGATCATATAATAATGCAATATTTTTAAAACGCTTTTGTCCTAAAGCTGTTTTAATTTTTGTTCGATCTATAATTGTTGCATTTCCAAGTTTACTAATAATATTTTTTCCATCAGTACTACTTGTTGTAGTGGTTACTTTTAATCCAATATAATTTGCTAATTGCAATAAGGCTAAACCAACTCCACCACTACCGTTAATTATTAGCAATTCCTCTCCTATTTGAGAGTTTCTTTCGATTTTAAAATTAAATTGTTCCTTTAAAATTTCATAAGCCGTTAAAAATGTTAAAGGAATACTGGCAATCTGGTCTGTGTCGATTTTATTTGGTGCCTGAGCAGCTAAATGGCTATCAACAACTTGCAATTCTTGAAAACTGCCTGATCTATTGTTTTGTCCAGAATAAAAAACTTTATCTCCAATTTTAAAATTAGTTACTTTGTCTCCTTTATTTACTACAACGCCATATGCATCAAAACCTAAAATAACTTTTTTGTTTTCAGTTTTATTGGCTAATTTGAAATCTATCGGATTAACAGCCACAGACTTTATTTGTACTAACAAATCATCTGGTTTCAAAGCATCTCTAGCTTTTAAAAACTGAATTACTTTACCATTTTCAACTCCCAAAGCTATATGTTTAGGACCAATAATTCTATTTAAAATTTCGCGAAATAATTTAGCCATTATTTAATAAAAACTCCTTGTATTTTTTTCACATCATCATAAAAAATAAAAAATCTATTTATTTTAGCATCATAATTCAAAACAATTTTACTTCGAATTAAGGATCCTTCTATTTTAGTATTATTTAAAATTTTATCCCAATTTTTTTCCATAAAAATAAATTCTGCTAAAGAATATTGACTTTGACTTAAGGAACTAATTCCCTGTTGTTCTTTTAAGTCTGAATTTGCTTGAGCTAACAAACTATTGAGAAAATCGCTAATATTTATCTGCCTTCCTTCTACTGTCACGCTTGTTTTTATTCGATTAATTCTTTTGCTTCCTATCATTTTTATGTTTAAATTATTGAATTGTAAATCATATATCAATTCAGATAGCTTATTTACTAAAGTACTCTTGTAATAAGTTTTTTTATTATAAACAACTGAATTCGCAATCGGAACATTATTTAATAAATTATCAGAAATTTCTTTAATTTTTTTTTTCTTAATATTTTGTATTTCTGGATAAATATATTTATTTTCTAAATTATTAGTAGAAATATATTGAATAA